>NZ_JBSQYS010000018.1:0-85806 GCF_055140945.1 Sunxiuqinia sp. | reverse complement strand
GAATCAAAATCAGGCGGCGTTGCACCTCCGGGGTGCTCGCTTGAATGTTTTTCATGCTCCGGTGCATCTCCAGGGTGCAAGCGAGCATGTTCGAAGTGGCCCCCCCCACTTCCGAAGTACCCCCCCTGGGGTGTTAAATAGACCTTATTTTGAATGAAACTAAATTATCGCTATCAAAATTAATTATTCTGTAAAGTTGGTTATCTTGCACCACGGTATAACAGTACGGTATGGATTTTCAGAGCACAATTACACTTAGGCGAACAACTCATTTACCGGAACAAGAGGTTGATTGACATTATATTCAAACGATACTTGAGCATGAATCGAGCAAAACAACAGAAATATATACTCATGTTTCTTCACGGGAGTTAAAAAAAATGTTAACCCTCTGGAAAACTCATGGGATGATATAAAACATAATAGAGTGCACAATACTTGCTAATATGGTAGGTATTATGCACTTTTAAATTCGATATAGTAAAAATAACAACACCTTTGAGCATTTGCTCAATCGTTAGGCTGCATTTAAAAAGATCCAATGGCAAAGAAAAAAGTCACTAAACTAGACGCATATATTTTCATTGATACAAATATTCTTCTCGATTTTTATCGGATTAGAAGAACAGACATTTCATTAAAATATCTGGAAGAAATCGAGAGACATAAGGACTTAATGATTTCTACTAGCCAAGTAGAAATGGAATACAAAAAAAACCGTCAATCAGCAATTCTTGAGTCAATTGGTGAAGTAAAAAAGATAAACAATGTTAACCTTACAGTACCAGCAATAATTTCGGACGCTAAAGCCGTTGAGATGATCAAAAAGTCCAAAAAGGACATTGACGATCAACAAAAAAAATTGAAAGATAGGATTGAAAAGATTTTGAAAAATCCAAGCTTGAATGATCCTGTTTATCGGATGCTACAAAAAATTTTCAAACATAAATCCCCGATTAATCTTAATAGAGAAAACAAAGAGAGATTCACCATTAGACGGCTTGCACTCAAAAGATTTATGCTGGGTTACCCACCAAGAAAGAGCACGGACAACTCGATAGGTGACGCAGTTAATTGGGAATGGATAATAAGATGTGCTGAAAAATCAAAGAAGCACATAATTTTAGTGACCAGAGATACTGACTTTGGTGCAATACACGAAAATGAATCCTACTTGAACGATTGGTTAAAACAAGAGTTTAGGCAGAGAATTAGTCAACAAAGAAAATTAATCTTAACTGACAAATTATCCAGAGCCTTTAAACTTGTTGAAATTCCTGTCACTAAAGAAATGATAGAAGAAGAAGAAAATGTAATCAAGACTTCTTCTGATCTTTATAAGCAGAAGCTTTTAAGAGATCTACTTAAAAAGTGGAGAGAATCAAACTTGGACAAAGATGATCCAGAAGAAAATGAATAAAAAACGCTGACTAGTCTAGTAAGCTAGGGAAATTTCACCCCTTACTTCTCGAACAACCGTACGTGAACCTCTCAATCATACAGCTCTTATTATGTCGTATACTTTACGGAGGCGCTGCCGTGGGAGAACCTGCTGGAATAATTTCATCCATCATCTTATTGTTTGCTAAAGAAAATTTGTATTTTAAACATTTTTTCAGAGCTCTCAGTAAAATGGCGTATCGAAACTGATAAATCAAAATAAAATATGATCATAGCTTCTATTTTAATAATAAGCGGATTTACAAGCCTGATTTTTGGAGCGAATTGGCTTGTTGACGGAGCTTCATCATTAGCGAAAAAGAACAATATTTCTGATTTAGTTATAGGCTTGACGATCGTTGCTTTTGGAACATCTGCACCCGAATTAGTTGTAAATTCTGTAGCTTCATTTAATGGACTTTCCGATATCGTTTTTGGCAACATCATTGGCAGCAATAATTTCAACTTGTTTGTCATACTCGGAATAGCAGGTTTAATTTACCCGATTACGGTTCAATCTTCAACTGCCTGGCGAGAAATTCCAATATCCCTTGTCGTAACAATATTGTTATTCCTACTTGCAAATAATTTTTTCGTTACTCAAAATCCTGAAATTTCAAGACTTGACGGAATTTTCTTACTCGGTTGCTTTTGTTGCTTCATATACTATGTATTCAATCAACTCAAGCAAGAAAAAACAGAAGTGTTAGCTTATAAAAACAAATCCAATTATAAAATTTGGGGATTAATAATAATTGGAATAGCTGGCCTAATAATAGGCGGAAAATTAGTGGTTGACAATAGTATAAATATTGCGACCGAATTGGGGATTAGTCAAAAAATAATTGGCCTAACTATAATTGCCGCTGGAACTTCCTTGCCAGAATTAGTTACATCAATAGTAGCTGCTTTAAAGAAGAACAGCGACATCGCAATTGGAAACGTAATCGGTTCAAATATTTTCAATATTCTGTTAATACTTTCTATTAGCTCGTTTGTGAATCCGATAACGTATAGTCCAAATTTTAACCAAGACTTATTGATCGTGAGTGGCGGAACGCTTTTTTTGCTACTTGCAATGTTTACTGGAAAAAGAAAAAAGCTTGACCGATGGGAAGCTTTAATCCTGTTAACCTTTTATTTGATTTACACGACCTATTTAGTTTGGAAAGAACTATAAAAACACACCAGAGTCGAGTAAGCCAGGGGAGTTTCACCACTAACTTCTCACAGAACCGTAAGTGAACCTCTCCATTCATACGGCTCTTATTCTGCAGTAAATTTCATTTCGTTAGTTGATAGCCAAATATCCAGACAATCACCAGTAGTTCATTAAATTAGTGGTTGCAAATCTCAGCCACCGCCTCGGCGCACCGCTCCCCATCAATAGCTGACGAAGCGATACCTCCGGCATAACCGGCCCCTTCGCCACAGGGGAACAAGCCTTTAATGCGGATGTGTTGCAAGTCGCTCTCGTTCCGAGGAATGCGAACAGGCGACGAAGTACGAGACTCAACGCCAACTGCCGTGGCCTCTTTTGAAAGAAAACCTTTTGCTTTTTGATCAATTTGCTGAATACCTTCGCGCAAGCGGCTGGCAATGCGCTTCGGCAATTTATCGTGCAAAGCAGCAGCCGTCAGTCCGGGACGATACGACGACTCCGGTAAATCCGTAGATTTTTTGCCGGCAACAAAGTCGGTCAACCGCTGAGCCGGGGCAAACTGGGTATTTCCATTAATCATGAAACAAAGCTTTTCGATTTGCTTCTGAAACTCCAATCCGGCAAAAACCCCATGCTGCTGATATTCGCGCAAATCCTCAGGTCGAACTTCAACCACTAAACCAGAATTAGCAAAAGGTGAATTTCGCTTGGACGCCGACATGCCGTTAACAACCAATTCTCCCGGAGCTGTCGCTGCCGGAACGATGAAACCGCCCGGGCACATGCAAAATGAGTACACTCCCCGATCTTTCACCTGCTCGACAAACGAATAAGTAGCAGCAGGCAAAAAAGGTCCTCGCTGAGATTGGTGATATTGAATCGTGTCAATCAATGCTTGTGGATGTTCTACACGCACTCCCATTGCGAAGGTTTTAGCCTCTAAATTGATCCCTTTGCGGTACAACAACTCATAAATATCACGGGCCGAATGGCCGGTTGCTAAAATTAAAGCATCAAAATCGTAGGAGCTGCCATTGGCCAATTTGATGCCGGTGCATTGGTCACCTTTCAGCATAAAATCGGTGACCCGACTATTAAAATGGATTTCTCCTCCCGATGCGATAATTTGCTCCCTGATTCCTCGTATCACGCCGGGAAGCTTATCGGTACCGACATGCGGATGGGCATCAATTAAAATTTCCGGATCGGCACCAAACTGAACCAAAACCTCCAGCACCTTCTGCACACTTCCACGCTTTTTTGACCGCGTGTAGAGTTTCCCATCCGAAAAAGTTCCGGCTCCTCCCTCTCCAAATCCGTAATTGGAATCCGGGTCAATGACATGCTCCCGGTGAATCAGCGCGATGTCACGTTTTCGGTCGCTTACATTTTTCCCTCGTTCAAAAACGATGGGTTTCAGACCCATCTCAATTAAACGCAAGGCAGCAAACAAACCGGCCGGGCCAGCACCTACAATGCCAATGGCTTGTTTATGCTCAACATTTTGATAGTCGTAGCTTACAGAAGAAACTTCAGGTTCTTCACCCAAATAAACAGTCACACCCAAATTAATTCGGATCTGCCGTTGTCTGGCATCAATGGATCGCCGGCGAACAACAATGGAAGTGATATCGCTATCGGATGCACCCAACTTCTGGCAAATCACAGGACGATAAAACTGTTCATCCGACGCCTGTTTGGGAGTCAGTGATATATTGAGGTCTTTTTTCACGTGTTTATAATCGTTTATTTTTTGCAACACATGGAACTCGCTTTAAATATTCATGCTTCTGTGTGTGAATATTTTTACAGGCTCGTTTCAATCTATTCGAAATGGAAGCTTAAAGTGAATACGTTCGAACTCAGCTTTTCTATTGCTGACGTATAATACTGACGCTGCGTGTCATCGGGTCCGCTATTCAATATGTTTCCGACTCCCAGACTCACTTTCAGCTCAGTTGACAAGCGGAAAAAGCGCAAATAACTATCCCAGCCAATTCCGGCTTCAAGATAAAAACCGCCTCTTTTAACCCGCACTAAATCTTCAACCCCGGTTTTCGAAATGTCTACTCTGAAAGCCGGTCCGGCAATCAGGTAAGGGCGTTGATTATTCAATCGGCTTGATTTGTATTTCACTAATAATGGCAAATCGATGTAAGTTGATTTGATTGAATAATACTCCTGCCGAGCAGAGCTTGGGGCATTGATATCGTATATTGGAACATTGTACACCAAGCGACGTTCTCCGAATGACAGACCGGGTAAAAAACGCAAATCAAAGTACTCTCCCAAGCGCAGGCTGGTTACAATTCCAACGGTCAGCCCGGGAACCTGCTCAGCAATATCAGCATGAACTGTATCGCCATAGGTAATTTCATTTCCGTCGATGTTGTTCCATTGCTTTGGCACAAAATCAGGGTTTTCTCCAATTGGCCGGTAATGTTGAAACCGAAAATCCAAGGTATTAATTGCAATGGTAAACCCAAAGTGCAATTGCTTCTCATCAAAGGTTGTCAGGTTCTTCACCCGTTGAATTTGAGCGAATGAATTAATCGCCAAATAAAGAAGCGCTATGCTAATGAAGAGTTTTTTCACTGATTCTGATCAATTTATTGTCCTAAATCAAAAACCATCTAATTCTCAAAATATTGTCTGTTTCAGCATGTGAATCATCACATTTATTTTTGAGCGATGTATATTGTTGCAATTCCCATGGTCAATCTTCGTTGCCGAACCTGGCGAAAACCGGTATCCGACAAGATATTTAACATATCCTGGTCATCAGGAAAAGCCATCACCGACTCGGGCAAATACGTATAAGCTGAAGAATCTTTGGAAACCAGTCCACCGACAAACGGCAAAATATGGAAGAAATAAAACTTATACAACTGTTTGAACGGAAAATGTTTGGGTTTCGAAAACTCCAGAATGATGGCGACCCCATCATCATGAAGCACCCGATAAAACTCGTCCAACCCACTCTGTAAGGTTTCAAAGTTACGAACCCCAAAAGCTACTGTAATGGCATCTATCGAATCATCTTCAAAAGGCATACTTTCCGAATCCCCTTTCTGAAAGCGAATGAGAGAATCCAGTCCTAACTTTTTAACCTTTTCCTCTCCTACCCGGATCATTTCTCCGGATAAATCGTAGCCAATAATCTCATCAACATTTAACCTGGAAGTAGCAATGGCGAAATCACCGGTGCCCGTAGCCACATCTAAAACACGCTTTGGATGATATTCACGGAGAATTTTAACGGCCTTTTTACGCCATAACCGATCGATTCCAAGGCTTAAAAAATGATTTAAAAAATCGTATTTTGCCGCGATATTGTCGAACATTTGTTCGACTTGTTGCTTTTTATTTTTATCAGAATTTTGATAGGGAGCTACTGTCATTCAGCTTGTGGTATCATTTTATCAATATAACCCAACGACTCATCATCAATACGAATTTCGCCTTTCGTCACATGCCCAAGTGTAAAAAACGGCAGTTTCGTACTTTGCATAAAATCAACGAAATCATCTTCACTCTCCTGTGGAACACCAACGATTAAACGTCCCATTGATTCACCAAACAAAAAGGCATCACTTCTAATCTCGGCATCGGTTGTAATATCAAATCCAAGTCCGGCTGGCATTCCGGCTCTCATCAGGGAAAAGAAAAGTCCACCTTTTCCAACAGGGCTGGCAGAGGTTATCAGTTGTTTTGAAATTAACCCTTTCATTGCTTCCTGCAAACGAACTTCCACATCAATATTAAACTGAGGAAGAGGCGAATCATACACTTCGTGGTAAAACTCAAGATATTCTGATGAATTGATATCATCGTAAGATTTTCCGATTACAAAAATATTGTTCCCCTTATTCTTCAGGTTATGCGTAATCACTTTGTCTTTATCTTCCACACTACCCATCATACTAATAATGATTGTAGGTGTTAGATCACCGTGTCCGGTAAAATAGTCGAACCTGATTTTACGATCGGCAACTTTTATATTGAATTTTTGGCAAGCATTCTCCAAGCCCTGTTTTGCACCCGAAGCAATAAACTGCCCATTCGGATGAGCAATATTAATGTGGTACAAAAAAGCACTCACCGCTTCCGGTTTCACTCCGTAACAAGCCATTCTTCGAGCCGCACGACTAATCAGAATTTCAATCGCTTTTTGAGGGTCAGTGGCTAAATGATGGTGAAAGGCATGCGTTGTCATGGCCATCATCTGTCCATTGTCAGCAGTAAAAATACCAGTTTCATCCGAATCTCCATTGGCCACATTTTCAAGCTCCAATCCTTCCTCACTAAAATCATTAAAGTAATTAACCGGGGCCAGGTTTGGATTGACCATTAGGTTAAAAACAATTTCATTAATATCTTTGGGCTCTTCAATCTGATCAATAGAGAACACCTCTTGGTTTTCAACTGTTTCAGCCATAACTTTTAATTCTTTACTTCTTATAAGAAAACAAAAATAGTCAAGTAGTTGATTTTTTCATAAAAAAAAGGGAATTTTAATTTCTCTGAAAAGACAGAAAAATACCATGAAACAAAAGATTGCGTTAATTACCGGAGCAACATCCGGCATCGGACTGGAAACCGCTAGAATACTCTCAGAAAATCATTTTAACCTTATCATAACCGGACGAAGAAAAAATCGATTGGAAGATTTAAAGCAAGAACTGGAACATGATAATTGTGTTGTCCTCACCCTCTGCTTTGATATTCAATCCAAAAAAGAAGTTGACCAAGCACTTTTGTCTTTATCCGACGAATGGAAAAAAGTTGACGTTTTAATCAACAATGCCGGGCTTGCAGCGGGCTTTGATCCGATTGACAAAGCCAAAACGGAGGATTGGGAAAGCATGATTGATACCAATATTAAAGGTTTACTTTATGTCACACATGAGGTGTCGAACTGGATGATAAAACGAAACGAAGGCCACATTTTAAATATTGGGTCGATTGCAGGAATTGAGCCTTACCCAAACGGAACGGTCTATTGCGGAACCAAACATGCTGTAATTGCGATCAGCAAAGCTATGCGCATTGAGTTGGCTCCATACAACATCAAAGTGAGTACGGTGAGTCCGGGAGCTGTAGAAACCGAGTTTTCGCTTGTTCGGTTTAAGGGTGAAAAGGAAAAAGCCCAAAAAGTGTATGAAGGTTTTACTCCTCTTAATGGCCGTGACATTGCAGAAAGTATTTACTTTGTGGTGTCGAGACCGGCGCATGTTAATATTGATGACCTTTTGATCATGCCTACGGCTCAGTCTTCGGCAAGAGATGTTTTCAGAAAATAACAGAAAATGACGATAAGCTCAACATATCTTAAAGAATTTACCCAACAGGTTTTTGAAAAAATAGGATGCTCTCCGGCAGAAGCCGAGTTAGCGGCTGATTGCTTAAATCAAGCCGATTTGCGTGGCGTTGATTCACACGGGGTTGCCCGCCTGAGTGGCTACATCAGATTGTGGGAGAAGAAGAGGCTAAATGCCAAACCCGATATGAAAGTGGTTCATGAAACACCATCAACCGCAGTGCTGGATGCTGATTTGGCATTGGGATTGGTTGCCGGCCCCAAAGCCATGCAACTAGCTATCGACAAAGCCAAACAGGTTGGCAGTGGCTGGGTGGCTGTAAAAAACTCGAATCACTACGGCATTGCAGCCTATCATGCCATGATGGCGCTGGAAGAAGACATGATCGGCATTTCAATGACCAATGCCAGTCCACTTGTTTCTCCTACTTTTTCGAAAAGTCGCTTTTTGGGAACTAATCCAATTGCCGTTGCCATTCCGGCCAAAACCGAACCTCCATTTATAATGGATATGGCTACCACAACCGTAGCAAATGGTAAACTGGAAGTTTTACAACGCAAAGGCGAAGATGCCCCATTCGGCTGGGCACAGGATAAAGAAGGGCAACCAACAACAGATGCCTTTACTCTTAAAAAAGGTGGAGCGATGCTTCCGCTTGGTGGCGACCGGCAACACGGAAGCCACAAAGGTTATTGCCTGGGCGCTATGGTCGATATTTTCTCCGCCGTTTTATCAGGCGCCAATTATGGCCCCTGGGTTCCACCGTTTGTAGCCTTCCTCGATCCTCCAACAAATCCGGTTGGTGATGGTATCGGCCATTTCTTCGGTGCTTTTCGGATTGATGCGTTCCGACCTGCTGAAGATTTTAAAAATCACATGGATAATTGGATACGAACGTTTCGCAATGCCGAAACGGTGAATCCTAACGATCAGGTTTTGATTCCCGGTGATCCGGAAAGAGAACTAACCGCTGAACGTCAACAAAAAGGCATACCTTTGCAACAAGCTGTTGTTGAAGATTTAAAACAATTAGCTGCCAGTCTGGAATTAACCTTTAATCCGAAACAACATGCCTAAAACACTGGTCATAACTCCGGTTAAAGACTCGATTGACACCACGCTTCAAACAATCGAAGCAATTCATGCGGCAGATGGTGATCATCTGCACTATGTTTATAATGATTTTAGCACACCCGAGACAAAAAAGATACTTGAAAAGAAAAAGAAAAAGTTTGGATTTGAGCTGATCAACCTCGAAGAAATCACGAATACTCCATCGCCCAATTACAACCTGGTGCTTCAAATGGCACAGAGAAAAGCAATTGACTTAAAAGTGCCTTTGGTGATCGTTGAATCAGATGTAATTATCAAGCAAAACACCTTAGACAAGATGTACGAGCTTAGCCTGAGTACCGAAAATTGTGGCATGCTCGGAGCAATTACGACCGATGAATCGGGACAGGTTAATTTTCCGTATCTTAATTTCAAAGGAGAAAAAAAGGAGATTACAGATACATCACACAGTCTGAGTTTTTGTTGCACGCTACTTAGTTTAAAACTTCTGGAAAGCTTTTCGTTTAAAGAGCTTTCCAGTGAAAAGCACTGGTACGATGTATTTATCTCAAGAAAGTCGAAGTTACTCGGTTTTAAAAATTACCTGGTTACATATCTTCCGGTGGTTCATAAACCACACAGCAGCCGCCCTTGGAAGCAGCTCAAATATACCAACCCACTAAAATACTATTACAATAAGCTAATTAAACGGAAAGATCGTATTTGATGGCTCTCATAAAAAACTATCAACGTTTCAAACTATTGCTACAGCTGCTCTTTTGGCTTAGCAGTTTCACATTTGCGTTGGCTTCCTTTTATGTTGCTTCCGATTTTCATTTCAACCTGCCTAACGACACCCTGCGAGCCTTAATTCTCAACGCGGGCTTTGCCGTTGGAGTGTACGTCAATCTCCGAATACTTATTCCCGGATTACTCAGAAAGAAATTCTATATTTTTTATGCGTTCTGGTTGATTATTACGCTGGCTGTCTCGTCCTTAATCATTCTGACCCTTTTCTACTTTTTACTTCACTTTAACCGTCCGCGGTTGTTTTCCTCGTACTTCTTCACTACGGCCTTCTATGTTGGAGTAACATCGCTGGTCAAGTTTCTGCACGAATGGATCGAAATGCAGGATATTGCGCTGCGTTACAATCAGGTAGAACGTGAAAAGCTGGAAGCTGAACTAAACACACTGAAAGCCCAGATCAACCCGCACTTTTTGTTTAACTCGCTGAATAACGTCTACTCTCTTTCGCTAATAAACTCGAAAGAAACACCCGGTATGATTTTAAAATTATCGGACTTAATGCGCCATGTATTATATGAGTCCCGGGAAAATTTCATTAGCCTTAAAAAAGAAATTGAGTTTATTCAAAACTTTATCGAACTGCAACGTATTCGGTTATCGGGTAAAACAGATATCAAATTTCAGCTAAGCGGAGAACCGAATAATAAACTCATCATCCCCTTGATTTTTGAGCCCTTTGTTGATAACGCATTTAAGCATGGAAGCAAGTCGATTCAGGATAATCCCTTTATCCATATTGAAATCGAGATCAAAGAGCACTGGCTGTATTTTAAGGCGAAAAACAGCTTTGATGAGGCTAGCACCTATGCAAATCCAAAAGCGTCCGGCATTGGTCTTAAAAACGTCAAAAAACGACTAGCCTATTTATATGCAAAGGATGAATACGATTTAAAAATCAGTAAAAAAGAAAATATCTTTAGCGTGGAATTAAGACTGACTTTAAAAACGACAATATGATCAGAGCAATAGTAGTTGATGACGAACCATTGGCGCAAAATGTAATTAAGCAATTTGCCAAGGATATTCCGGAGCTTGAAATAGTATGCTGCTGTAACAATGCTCTAGAGGCCAACAGCCTTTTAAAGGACGAACATGCTGACTTAATGTTCCTTGATGTTAATATGCCAAGATTAAGCGGCTTAGATTTTTTGAAAAACCTTACGAATCCTCCATTGGTCATTTTAACAACGGCCTACGCTGATTATGCCATGGAAGGATATGAACTTAATATCCTCGACTACCTGAAAAAGCCCTTTTCGTTTGAACGCTTTTATAAAGCTGTACAAAAAGCTGAAGAACAGTTACTATTAATGGCTGCTCAGTACCACGAAGACAACAATCCGGATTACATCTACATAAAGGCCAACAAAAAGGCCATCCGGGTTGAATTCAAATCAATAACTTATATCGAAGGTCTGGGTGATTACATCAAAGTTCATTTGAAAGATAAACACCTGGTGACCAATCTATCCATGAAAAAGATGGAAGAGCTACTTCCAGCAGCCGAGTTTTTCAGAACTCACAAATCATACATCATCCGTCTTGATCAAATCCAAAGCATTGAAGGCAATCAGCTTGAAATTAATGGACAAAAATTACCAATAGGCAATAACTTCAGGCACGATTTTCAAGAACTGATTAATAAGCACATCATCAAATAACCGGACAGCTAAATGTTAAATCCTTGCTCTCTTAGGGTTGCTAGCAGCTTTTTAGAGAAGAATTCACTATCAACCTTTTTATAACGTACATCGGTAAATACCTGTGCCAGGTTATCTTTTTCATTTTCTTTCACAAACTGTTTTGAACTTGGCAAACTCTCCTTTTCTCTATGTAAATCATTAATCCTTTCAGTCGTATAATCGTTATACTTTTCTGAATGAATAAGCCCATCCAGCGGCAATCGATCTGTTAACTCAGGTTTGTGATCAGGATAGCCTACAACAATCGCCGTAATCGGAATAACGCCTTTGGGAAGCTCAAGAACATCAATAAACTCCTTGGCATTGTATAGTGCTGTTCCCAGGTAACAGATACCCAATCCGTGATCCTCCGCTTCAACACATAAATTCTGAGCGAATAATGAAGCGTCTATCGTTGAATTCATCAACCACAATAAGTTATTGTACCCGGCATCAGCATTTCGTTCTTCACACCATAAATTAAACCGATTAATATCAGCACAAACAGTTAGTAAAACGGGCGCTTGTTTCACCATTGGTTGATTAAAGTGTAAAGGAGCGAGCTTCTCCTTCGCCTTAATGTCTTTAGTAACAACAACGCTGTATAGTTGCATATTCCCCGTATTTGATGCTCTGGTTCCAGCCTCAATAATCTGATTCAAGACTTCTTCCTCTATCGGCGTTGATTTATACTGACGAATAGATCGATGTTTGAAAAGTATGTCCATAATTGTTGATTTTTAGAAATACAAAAATACAAAAAAAGGGGAAGCCAACTGGCTCCCCCTTCTTAATCAATCAATTCGGCATTACTTTTTAACAAGCCTTTCAGTTTTAGCAACTACATCATCTTTAGTAATTAAAGTCATGAGGTAGATACCACTGCGTAAGTCACCCAAGTCAATGTTAGTGTTAGGGCTAACAATGTCTTTCACACGTTGACCAGCAACGTTTGTAACAATGATTCGTGAAAGTTTATCAGCATTATCAACAGTAACAAATCCATCAAATGGGTTCGGATACACGTTGAACTCGAGAGAACCACTTGGCTCTTCAATACCAGTTGCAAAATCGTCACCAGTAATGAAGTTCCATACTGTATCGTCAGTCAGTTCAGCACTTTCATTACCTGCAGCATCAGCTACAAGACCAGCGTCGAACGTCACATAGTATTCTGTATTTTTATTCAATCCACCTACTTCAGGATCATAAGTGTAGTCTACAGTAACTGTAGATCCGTCCACCATGCCAGAAGTCAATGGGATAGTAAGTACAGGCGTTGTTCCACCTACTTTAGTAATGTAAACATTACCGCTTCCTGCTACAACATCTTCATCAAATGTTACAGTAAGTGTTGGGTGGTTATCAGGGATTGTAGTTCCATCCTCAGGAGAATAAGTAGCAGGCATTGGGCCAGTATTGTCACCTACCGTGTAAGTGAACGTAGTTTCGGTCAATGCATTTCCACCCATATCCATAATAGTAGAACCAACAGTCAGCGTCAAGTCATCTCCATCAGCACCTGTCATCGCAACTGTAAATTCAGTTCCGGTTCCAGGAGTCACGGTACCACCAGTGATGTCTCCATCCACGATTGTTACTTCACGGTTGAACGTTAATACAACGTCGAACATTTGTTCCATATCATCACCTGAAGCAGGATCAGCAGTAACCATTAGTTCTTCTACTTTCGCAGTATCAACAGCCTCACATTCGTGAGCATCCATGATTTTGATTTCAGTTTCGCCAACCATCAATGAATCAACCACTACAGTTTCTGTAACTTCACCCATATCAACTCCACCTATCATTAACATGTAAGGAGCAATACCGCCTTCAATATCAGAAATAGTCAATACAGTTCCTTCAACAGAGAAGGTAGCAGTTAACTCGTTTTGAACAGGAACGAACGTTTCAAATACAACTTCAGAGATGCATCCAAACTCGTCTTTCACCTGGAAGTTATAGTGACCATCACTTTCGTTGTCATCACCGTAAGTTAATCCAGTACTATAAACATGTGTTGCAGTACCATCTTCCTCATTGAATGCCATCCATGAACTCCAAGCTCCAACAGTGCTGGCACCTTCAACTTTTTGGTAACGAACCATCAAGTCACGTCCTTCTTCTGCAGTAGCAGTAATACGTACAGTTGGTGAAACTTCACCAAAGCAAGTCAAGTCCTTTATGTCAGCAATAACAACAGGCTCAGGAGTTTCGATCATGATTGTATCATAAGACATACAGTCGTTCGCATCTCTCGCTTCAACAACGTAAGTATATCCTGACTCAACAACATGTGAGCTATTCAAAGTCCAGGTTCTAACCAATACATCGTTACGATATACCTGATATTCAAATGTACCTGTACCTCCACTAACCGTTACAATATCCAAAATACCAGAAAGGTCATTAGCACAAATGAATGCGTCTTCATCAATAACCGCTTCGATTACGAACTCTTCTGGCTGATTAACAGCGATGTAGAATGGTTCAGCTTCACAGCCTTTAACGTCAATCGCTGTTACAGCATACATATCTTCCATTCCCATAACAGTACTAGTATCGTCAAATGATGCAAATACCCCACCGATTGTATTACTAGTACCATCAAATCCATCACCATCATTGTCGAATAGGTAAGAAACAGCAGTACCATCATATTTTGTTCCCTCTACCTTATAAGTAAATGGAGCGCCATTGCCACCAACCACATTTCCAATAGTAATTTTACCATCTTCTACGCCGTAGCATGTAGCTTCAATTGCAGTAGTGTCAGTTACAACGATTTCAACCGGCTCGTCAATAACTACACGGTGTTGATCAATAACAGCACCAGAAGTACGAATCTCTCCGCCTTGGAAACAACCATTCGCATCAACTACCCATGCTATGAATGTACCTGAAGGAACATCATCAAACACAGGAGAATCTTGCCATAGGTTAGCGTTATTTACATCAGGCATCATTTGATATGGGTGCTCTGGGTCAGGAGATACCTGAGATTCAGTGTATGCATATACATATGGAGCAGTTCCACCTTGAACTTGAATTTCGAATGATCCGTCAGCACCACCATTACAAGTTACATCTTTCAACCACATTGTTTCTGTGATTTCTAATGAATCTGGCTCTTCAACTTCCCATGATTCTAATGCACCACAAGAAGAAAGTGTATAACCAGCATCATCACGGATATATAAAGTATAGTGACCAGCATCAAGAGTATCAAACGTAAACTCAGTAACAAACTCTCTATCAGCATCCAAAGGACCATCATTGGGTTCCCACAATGTATTATCAGTTGGATCATACATGGTATTATTATGACTTACTAATTGGAATTGGTATTTACCTGATCCACCAGTAACATCAGTAATAATCATTTTACCGTTATAGGCGCCATAGCATTCTGCGTCTTCGATATTTACAGTGTAAGCAAATTCAGAAGGCTCTGTCAATGTAACAGTTGTCTCTCCATAACAAGCGGCTGTATTAACATCTACAGGGAATGTGCTATTGCGAACCATAATGTCATATTCACCAAACTCGATTCCTGTAAAAATATGAGATTCATCAGTTACAGAAACCCAGCTACCGTCATCTAATTTGATTTCCAAATCTTCTCCTAACCATCCGCCTGCAATATCAACAGTAATTGTACCGTCAGCTGCACCACAGTCAGAAGGCAACGTATTGGATGTAGTCAATACCCACATATCTGGCTGTTCAACCATAACAGTATCAATAACTGAACATCCGTGAGCGTCTTCTACTTTAACTACATACTCACCAGCAGCAACCTGGAAGGTCTTTGCGTTAACAGTATCATTAAATGCATAGGTTCCATAAGATACTCCGTTAGGATCAGTATTATTAATAGTCACCTTGTAGGCATTACCATCGGCGATCCATTTTCCATCAGTATCCTTTGGAGTTTCAAAGTTATGATCGTCAACATCAAATGCTTCATAAGTTCCACCTGTTCCTCCAGAAATAGAAACCATTATTTCACCATCCTCCTCGCCATAACAGCTTACATGTAAACTATCAAGCGCCAACATCAGTTGATCTGGAGATGTGACAATGATTTCCATTGTATCTGCAGGGCAAGAAACTGGCAATGTAGTGTCATCAACAACTAACTTATAAACACCAGCCTCTAAATCAGCATAAACCGGTGAAGCTTGTTTCGCTGAACCAATTAAACCCGCACCTGATGTATGATCAAATCCTTCTTCTTGAGTTAATGTATAACGGTAATCACCATTTCCACCTGTTACTGAACCAGTAACGTCTATTTCACCATTTGCGTCATCGAAACAAGCAACATCAGTTACCGCAACATCACCAATAGTGATAGATTCAGCAGCTGTAATAACGATCTCTTCTGTTTGTACAATATTTTGACAAGAGTCACGAACTCCAATGTAGTAAGTTCCTTCTAATACTTGAATAATAGTCGTGCTATCATTGTCAGCATCATCATTGAAGAATGGCTCCCAAGAAATAGTAGATCCAGGATTGCTAAAAGCTACAGGGTTATTTGCCACTGCATATTCGTAACGTGTTGAAGGGCTAACGGCAGTACCACCTGTTACCTGAACAGAAATAAATCCATCCCAATACTCATTACATGTAGCATTTGAAACAGTAACGTCTACTAATTCCAATTCTGGGTTCTGTTTAATCTCAAGAGGGTAAACATTCGTCCAGCATCCGTTTGGACTCATTGACGAAATGTAATATGTTCCGGCAGGGAACAAGTCAGCATCAACACCTTCATCAGCAGGTTTAAATTCAACACCACCTGCTTCATCAACAGTATTCACATACAATGTATAATACTCAGGATTGAACGCATATGATTGAGAAATAATTGAAGTATCAATAGCTACCTCATCACCATAACAATCGATGAAAGGAGCAGAAGCAGAAATAGTTTCCGGATCTAAAGCGTCAATTGTAACAGTTGTTGTTTCTTCACAACCATTCATATCTTTTACACTGATATCATGATCACCTTCAGTCAACGCAAACGTTGGGTTACCTACAAAGTATGGAGAACCATCAACGGAATACATATAGTAAGGATCGTCATTTGAATCCAGGAATGGAGTACCACCAGAAACATCAATACTTACGTTACCGTCGTTTCCATCAGGACAAGTAGGTTGATTGTCTTCAACTAATGTAATTGAAATTGCAGAAGCAGGTTCTTCGACCTCAGCAGCTTTATCAATAACACAACGATCTGTATTATCTTTGTCTCTTACATATACGACATAATTTCCAGCTGTTAAGTCTTCAAAAATAGTTTGATCATCAGACCAAGTTGTTCCATCCAATGAAAACTGGTAATTAGTTGCACCACTTAAACTTGTTACATCAATCTCACCAGTATTGCCACCATTACAAGCTACATCTGTAATGACCAGTGAATAGGTAATCTCATCAGGAGACATAACAGGAATTACGTCAGTTCCATCAGTATTCATATAGTCATAGGTACAAGTTCCATCGGTCAGTACCAACGTGTAATACGCAGGATCTAATCCGGCAATAGTATCTCCAACAGCTGTTGTAGCACCAACCTGAACACCTGAAGCATTAAACACGTCAAATGTCCATCCACTGTAATTTGTATCATCAACAGTAGTCGTTGTTGTTCCTTCAGTAATTGTTTCAATCCAGATTTGTCCGTCCGGAGTTTCGTTACAAGGAACGTCTTTATAATCTACTGTAAAGTCAACAGCTTCTGGTTGATCTACCGTGAATTCGAAATCACGAGAACAAAGGCTGTCCATTATAGTAACAGTATACGTTCCGGCAGCTAAATCACTATAAGTGTAGGTAGAACCTGTAACTGTATCTAACTCAGTTCCGTTTAATTCAACAGTATAACCTACAGCTTTGGGGTTACCACCAGTTGGCTCAACAGTAATTGAACCGTCACTGCCACCATAACATGTTACATCAACAACGGTAGAACTAAGAATATCAATGATAGATTCTTCTGCAATAGTAGCAGTCATCCAGTATGTTGAAGGACCAGTTTCAGCGTCGTTCAACAATTTAGCACAACCGTTAGCATCGTCAACAGCTATATAGTACTTCCCAGCTGGGCGTAATACAGTAGCAGCAGAAAATTTATACGCATTTAAAGTAGCGTCGCTAGGATTGTTAATTAACTTAGTAACTACAGCTGTAAAATTAGCCTCAGGAACTACCCAATATGTATATGGAGAAGTACCACCATCAGTATAAAACTGAATCTCACCATTTCCACCGAAACACTCAGCATCAGCACTGTCAGCATCAAACGTTAATGGATCGGCCGAACCGACACTGAAGGTTAACATGTGAGAAATACATCCTGTATCCGTATTTCTTGCAATAACAGTATTACTCGCTGAAGGAGCAGTAACATTCAACATGTTGTTTGGAGTCCATGCACCACCTGCAATATCGTTATCATTGAATAAATATTCAATATTTGTTCCTGCAGGAGAAGTAACTTCTACATCAACGTTTCCGCCATAGCATAAAGCATCGCTATCACCTACATCTACAGTAGGTGTATAAATTTGCTCTGCAGTTAACACACCGCCAATAAATTCAAGATTATTTACAGCTTCATAACCAGTACCACTCTCCCAGTAATACTTACTAGAAGCATTCCATGACATAGTAGTTGTATACGAAGCTTTTGGAGTTGCATTAACTACCTGAAATTCCAATTCCAGAATTGCAACTTCACTATCATCCGGTTTAATTTCATGGTGAGTGACAGCATTATCACCCCACACAATATTAACTTTTCCGGGTGTAGTTTCAGTTACTGAAACTAAAGCTGGAGAAGCGTTCAATGGAAGTCCGCTTGTACCACCTGTTAACCATGTTGCGCTAACAAAGTCGAAATCTCCAAGCGTATAATCCAAATTTAAATTCAGGCTGTCTAGATTCACAAAATCTATAACAGAGACCTGTACTTTGTAACTATTATCTTCGTTATAACAAACAGTTGTTACAGCGTCGACGCTAGTTGTGATAGTTTGTTGCGGAGGCGTACCGATAGGTTGCGTCTGTGCCATACTTTCAGCAGTTGACGCAAACATCAGCATACTCACTAGCATAAAACTAAAGAGCCGAGTAAATGATTTTCTCATAGCATTTGTTTTTTAATTGTACTTAATTGATTGATTGATTGTATTATATCATCCATATTCATAAATTTCTAATACGGCCAAGGCATAACTTTCGCCAAGACTTTACAAACCTATAAAATTTATCAGCAATGTACAAGCGTTTTTTCGCATAAAAACAAAGATTTTTTACACAAATTAACAAACACCAAAAACCCCCAACTGCGGAGTATATGCAAAGTTCCCACGCTTTCCATTTGAAGATTAACTTAATAATATAACTAGTAATCGGGATTTTATGACTCCATTGAACACCGCAAATCTTCCTTCAAATTCGAAGAACGTACACCTGAAAATAACACGCGATACAATATTTTTAAGATATCTTTGTTTTTATAACACATGGGAAAGATGAAGTTAAAAACAACTGATAAACTGATGGTTACAATTGCAGCAAGCCTCTTATTTGCAATTTCGTCATGTAAAACCTGCAAATGTCCGGCCTACAGCCAACAGTTGGATGAGAAAGAAAATATAGAACTCGTTACTCCTTCAACGGTTGACGCAAACAATACAGAGAAACTGATCTTAAACAACATAGCCCAAATTGAAAACGAACACTCCAATTTACAGTTTTCAGAAGCTTTTTTGAACTATGTTTTAAAACACGTATGCAGTTGAGAAAAGTACAGCGCAAACTAAGGTCACGGACCTATTTGATATTTTCGGTTTCGCTTCTATCACAAATTGTTAAAGACTCGAAACATCACACTAAATTATTCGCACTACTTAATTCGGGCATTTTTTTTACCCCATACCCGGATGAGACTATTTCTACAGAACACGGAAAGCCCACCACTATTTCCAATTTTACGACGGAACACCGCGCTGCCCGCACAGTTTGCTTTCAAACACGACAGCTAAAAACCGTAATAATTCAATACATTTCAACAACTTAGGCGATTTTAAACCCTCTGAGAATTGAATATTTTAAGCGGACACGTGGAATTACGCAGTATTTTTATTTTAAAACCACTTATCAGAAGCCTAATTTGAGCGGGCTATACAATTATATATACAACCAATAAAACTCATCGGATAATTTGAGACTGCCATTAAGTTCACCTTGAACCTAATTTGGAATTTCAAAGGAAACATTAACTGAATTTTAAGCTCTCGTGAAAATAAATAAATCAAAATCGAAAAATTTGATCATCTAGATTTTAGTTAGTTATTTTGTGGGGCTTTGAAAAAAACAGATAAAAGCTAATAAATCAAAAGAATAATCTTTCATTAATTTTAAATTATCAACTATGTCAAAAATTAAAATCGGTATCAACGGATTTGGTCGCATCGGTCGCTTTGTTTTCCGTCAAGCTATTGCAAAAGGAACAATTCAAATTGTAGCAATCAACGACTTGATCGATGTAGACTACATGGCTTACATGCTTAAATATGATTCAACTCACGGGCAGTTTGACGGTGACGTTGCTGTAAAAGACGGAAAATTGATCGTAAATGGTGATGAAATCCGCGTAACAGCAGAAAGAAACCCAGCTGACATTAACTGGGGAGCTGTTGAAGCTGAATACGTTGTTGAGTCAACCGGTCTTTTCTTAACGAAAGAATCAGCTCAAGGTCACTTGGACGCAGGTGCTAAAAAAGTAGTCATGTCTGCTCCTTCAAAAGACGATACTCCAATGTTTGTTATGGGTGTTAACAATGCATCTTATACAAACGAAATGAATTTTGTTTCAAACGCTTCTTGTACAACAAACTGTTTGGCTCCTGTAGCTAAAGTATTGAATGACAAATTCGGTATCAAAGAAGGTTTGATGACAACTGTTCACGCAACTACTGCAACTCAAAAAACGGTTGACGGTCCTTCTATGAAAGACTGGAGAGGTGGTCGTGGAGCTGGTCAAAACATCATCCCATCTTCAACTGGTGCCGCTAAAGCTGTTGGTAAAGTAATTCCAGAATTGAACGGAAAATTGACCGGTATGGCTTTCCGTGTTCCTACTCCTGACGTTTCAGTTGTTGACTTAACTGTTACATTAGAAAAAGGTGCTTCATACAAAGAAATTTGCGCTGCCATGAAAGCTGCCTCTGAAGGCGAATTGGCTGGTGTACTTGGTTATACGGAAGATATGGTTGTTTCTAACGACTTCGTTGGCGACACTCGTACTTCTATCTTCGACGCTGGTGCTGGTATCTCTTTGTCTCCAAACTTCGTAAAAGTTGTTTCTTGGTATGACAATGAAATGGGTTACTCAGCAAAAGTTTGCGAATTGATCCAATACATGGACTCAGTAAAATAATTACTGAAACCAATTAGAATATTGAAAAGGCATCCGTTTGGGTGCCTTTTTTTTGTCATACAACTTAACAAAGCTGCTTAAGCTCAACAGTAGCTCAAATTGCGAAGATGACTATTCATACCTCAAACTCTCAATCGGATCCATGCGTGCTGCTTTCTGAGCAGGATAATAGCCTGAAATAATTCCAACAGCAAAACACAACAACACCCCGGTAAACATCCACAACCAAGGCACAATAAACTGACTATCAATCATCATTGAAATGATATTGCCGACCAGAATTCCAAAAATGATGCCTACAACACCTCCAATTTGACCTATCACAACGGCTTCAATTAAAAACTGCTGACGCACTAACGAAGAATTCGCCCCAATCGCTTTCCTGATACCAATTTCGCGAGTTCGTTCCGTGACCGAAACCAGCATAATATTCATCAAGCCAACCGCTGCGCCAAAAAGAGTAATGAATCCAATGATAGTCGCTACAAGTGTGATATTTCGAATATTATTCAATAGCATATTAACCAGATTATCACTCTTTTCAATATTGAAATCTGTTTCATCAGTAGGTCGTAAATTTCTTACGTTTCGAAAATCAGCTTCGGCCTGCCCGATCGCAGCCTCAAACAATTGAGCATTGTCAACCTTAATCTGAATGTTGAAATTCATTTGTGGCCTGGAAAAATAATTCCGCACCGTATAATACGGTAGAAAACAAATCTCATCTCCACCACTGCCAAAACCACCACCTTTTGGCTTGAGTATGCCAATTACCTCATAACGCCCGGCTCCAATACTTACCTCTTTATGAAGCGGATTTTCATTCTTATCAAACAGCCTATTAACCAACCCACTACCTAGCAACACTTTATTCAAGCCTGACTCGATATCCGTATTGGAAAAATTACGCCCTCGTTCTATTTCAAATCCTGATGTTGCCAGGTAATTTTCGTCAACTCCACGAACGTTAACATTCGGATTCGATTTCTTTGTTTGAAACTTCACCGTCGCATTTCCGGTACCATCAACCGAAATAGAAACTAAGGCAGGAAAACTAAAGCGCTCCTTAAATTCCTGTGCCTCATAATAACTAATGTATTGATGATTTTTTTTCCGCACCCGGCTTTCACCTTGCTGAACCTGTATTGCCCGCGAAGTAACTGTAAGCGAATTCGCCCCCATAAAGTTAAACTCATTGGTAATAGAAGCCTTTATCGAATCAATAGCAGTTAGTATTCCCACAAGTGCTGTAATTCCAATTGCAATAATCAAAACGGTCAGAATGGTGCGCAATAAATTCGACTGAATGGCATTCAACGAAATTCTTAAATTCTCAAAGACTAATGTTTGATATTGCATAATAATATTTTTCGAACTGGTAAGATCACTAATTAAAAATACTAAAACAATGAATTCATCAACAAACTTTTCGAATTTAAAAGACTATTTTTCATCGAATACACGAAATTTAAGTTCAATTTTTCGTCAATCGGACCAATCAAAAACTAAAACAAACCAACTCCAAATCACTATCAACCAAAACAATAAACAAGACAAATCTTCAATTAATCTTTTTTAACATTTATAAACTAACCTTTTGCAACCTCTCACCGTTAAAAACACCTGTGTGCTTAAACAACAACTTTAATTACTGAAGAATTTTTTCGAAAAGATAACTGCATGGTATATCAGTTTAAAATAACATCTATTGAAAATTCGGAGTTTTTACGCGTAATTGAAATAGATGCGGAAAGAAGTTTTGCTGATCTGCATTGGTGCATTCAAAATTGTTGTCAGTATACTTCAGATCAACTTGCCTCTTTTTTTGTTGCGGGCGACAATTTCGGAATACAAAAGGAAATTACATTTTTAGATTGTGGCAAAAACGGTTCCCGGATTGAGGTCATGGGAAAAACCAAGCTACATGATATCCTCTCTGACACAGGGCAGCGATTGCTGTATGTGTTCGATTTTTTTAGTGACAGATCTTTTTATATTGAATTAACTGAAATTTACATGAAAAAGCATCTTCAAGAAAACCAAGTCACCGAGATACAAGGTGATGCCCCTGCACAAGTACTGGAAGAAGAACTCCAGGACCAGGGTCAAGTAATTCTCGAAACGGAGAATGGTTACCAAGATTATGGTGATTTAGATGATTATACCGAAATTTTTGGAGAAATGGAGGATCTAATCGAAGGGGACTAACAGGTCCCCTTCCTGTTTTTAGGTAAAACCTTTACCTTTGCCCTTCAACTATTCAAACAATGCGCAAAACACTAATTGTTATTCAAGGGCCCACTGGTATTGGAAAAACAACACTAAGCATCGGGCTTGCGAACTATTTCAACACCGAAATAATTTCATCCGATTCCCGCCAACTATTTAAAGAGCTTTCCATTGGAACAGCTGTTCCTTCTCCAGATGAGCTGAATCAGGCTCCTCATCACTTTATCCATTCACATTCCATTCACGAAACCTACAATGCGAGCCGCTTCGAAAGCGAGGCCATAAAATTAATCACTGATTTGTTTGAAACGCATTCAACTGTGATTCTAAGTGGTGGCTCCATGCTCTATGTTGATGCTGTATGCAACGGGATTGATTTCCAGCCGGATGTTGATCCTGAAATTCGCAAACAACTAACACACGAATTCGAGGAAACCGGATTGGAGCACCTGAGGCTGAAACTGAAGCAACTCGACCCCGCATATTACGAAAAGGTCGATTTAAAGAATCCCAAGCGTATTATACGGGCTCTTGAAATATGCATGATGACTGGCAAAACCTTTACGTCTTTTCGAACTAAAACCGTAAAACAACGCCCATTTAAAATTATTAAAATTGGCCTGAACATGGATCGGGAGCAACTTTATAACCGAATCAATAAACGGGTTGACCAAATGATGAAAGAAGGCTTGGAGGACGAAGTGCGCCGAGTATTTCCTTACAAAAATCTCAACTCATTAAATACAGTCGGATACAAAGAACTATTTGCTTACCTGGATGGCGAGATCACCAAAGAAAAAGCGGTGGAGCTGATCAAACGAAACAGCCGCCACTACGCTCGAAAACAATTGACCTGGCTACGAAAAGATGAAAACATACATTGGTTTGAGCCCCATCAAACAAATGAAATCACTAAGTTTATCGAAAATAATAGTGCAGAATGAACCAGCAAGCCAACGCAAAATTCAACATTCGTGTTTACGGACTCTTTGTGAATAAAGAAGATGAGGTATTATTAACTGATGAATTTCAACTCAATACAAAAATGACGAAATTTCCCGGCGGCGGGCTTCAATTTGGAGAAGGCACAATTGATTGCTTAAAGCGTGAAATGCAGGAGGAGTGCGATCAGGAAATTGAACAAATAGTGCATTTTTACACCACCGACTTTTATCAGAAAGCACGCTATTTTAAAAATCAACAATTGATCAGTATTTATTACCAGGCCATGCTAAAACCGCCAGTCAACTTTAAGATCTCAGTTAAAGCTTTTGATTTTCCTGAACTAAAAAACGGAAATCAATCCTTTCGCTGGGTTAAAATAAAAGAGCTAAAAGCTGATGAATTATCTTTCCCAATTGACAAACATGTTGCAAATTTGCTGATCCAACAAACAGAAGAGTAAGTTTAAATAGTGCAAATAATTTAGTGTCATGTTTCGAGTCTTTAACAATTTGTGATAGAAGCGAAACCGAAAATATCAAATAGGTTAGTGACCTTAGCCAAAAACCATGATCAAAACTGTAAAAATAATTGGCCCAGCCTATCCGTTCCGTGGAGGATTAGCATCCTACAATCAACGGTTGGCAGAGGAGTTTCAGTCACAAGGGATGAAGGTTGAAATTGAAACCTTTACGGTTCAATACCCCAATTTGTTGTTCCCGGGGAAGTCGCAATATGTAGATGAATCTGCACCCGACAATTTAAATATCAAGCGAACCGTCAACTCTGTGAACCCGATTAATTGGATAAAAGTTGGGAAACGTATTCAAAAAGAAAAGCCCGATCTACTAATGGTTCGCTACTGGCTGCCGTTTATGGGCCCGGTTTTGGGTACAATTTGTCGTCTGGTGAAAAAAAATAAACACACCAAAGTTATTTGCTTGGCTGACAATATCATTCCACATGAAAAAAGGCCGGGAGACAAGGCACTTACGAGCTATTTCATGAAAAGCATTGATGGAATGGTTGCCATGTCACAGTCTGTCCTCAACGACATCGATACCTTCAACCCCAAGCTTCCTCGGGAACTTTGTCCTCATCCGCTATTTGACAATTTCGGAGAGAAAATTCAAAAAGAAAAAGCCAAAGACTTACTTCGACTTGAGCAGGGAGTTAGTTATTTACTTTTCTTTGGTTTTATTCGCGATTACAAAGGACTAGACCTTTTATTGAAAGCAGTTTCGGATGAGCAAATAAAAAAACTACCGGTCAAACTAATCATTGCCGGTGAGTTTTACACAAAGCCCGAACCCTATCTGCAAATGATAGAAAGTCTCGGATTGAAAAATCACGTTTTACTACATACTGACTTTATCCCCAACGAAAAAGTCAGTCAATACTTTAGCGCATCCGACCTGGTGGTACAACCATACAAGCATGCCACCCAAAGTGGTGTAACTCAAATTGGCTATCACTTTGAAAAATCGATGCTGGTAACCGATGTTGGTGGCCTTTCCGAAATTATTCCCGACAAAAAAATAGGTTATGTAGTCGCTCCAAACGAAAAAGCAATATCCGATGCAATATTAGATTTTTACGAAAAAAATCGTCAGCCGATATTCGAAAAAAATATAATTGAAGAGAAGAAAAAGTTTTCGTGGACCAATATGGTAAATGCTTTTATTTCCGTTTACAACAAACTAAACCAGATCGCATGAAGCAAATAACTAATCGAATTGAGCAAGCCATTGAACTAAAAAGAGCCTTGCTTGCAAACGAAGAAATTTTGAATGATATCAAACGAGCTATCGACGAACTGGTTTCATGCTATCAAAAAGGCGGCAAAACACTTTTTTGCGGGAATGGCGGTAGCGCTGCCGACGCCCAACATCTTGCAGCTGAACTGGCCGGCAAATTTTATATCGACCGACCTCCGATACAAGCCGAAGCCTGTCACGTCAATTCTTCATTCATCACGGCTTATTCAAACGACTACGATTTTAAAGTAGCCTATGCAAGATATATTGCCGGAGTTGGAAGAGCAGGCGACATCTTAATCGCAATTTCAACATCAGGCAACTCTGAGAACGTTGTCAATGCAGCAAAAGAAGCTAAAAATATCGGCATGAAAGTGATCGCCTTAACCGGAAAGCTTGGCGGCCAACTAAAAAGTGTTTGTGATATACTTATACCAATTCCATCCGTTGACACCCCCAGAATTCAGGAAGCCCATATTTTTGTTGGGCATGTTATTTGCGAACAAGTTGAAAAAGCCTTGTTTGACAAGCACCAAAATTCCTAAAAACTGAACAAATTTGACCAGTTAATACTTTATTAATGATTCGTGAAATTTAATTTGACTTACAGGGATCGGCCTCTGTTTTCGAAAGAATTAAAGTATATTTACTTTTTGCAAAAAAGAATAGCTTTTCGAGGGATTGAAGGATGGATAAAAACAAACTACAGACACAAGCTGAGCAACGGTTGATTGCTGATTACTATGAGAATCTTAC
Organism: Sunxiuqinia sp.; assembly: GCF_055140945.1. Taxonomy (NCBI): domain Bacteria; kingdom Pseudomonadati; phylum Bacteroidota; class Bacteroidia; order Marinilabiliales; family Prolixibacteraceae; genus Sunxiuqinia; species Sunxiuqinia sp. The sequence continues at coordinate 59,188 of NZ_JBSQYS010000018.1, read as the reverse complement.
AAAATCATTTGATCAGCGAATCACCGAGGAGGGAAGAGAACGGATTCATAAGGCATTTGAATTTGCAAATAGTGCTCATGCAGGTGTAAAACGAAAATCAGGCGAGCCATACATTGTTCACCCTATCGCAGTTGCAATGATTGTTTCTCAGGAAATAGGACTCGGAGCAACGTCCATTATTTCAGCCATTTTACATGATGTGGTTGAAGACACCGATTATACAACCGACGATATTAAAAACCTATTTGGTGAGAAAGTGGCAAAGGTCGTTGACGGCTTAACCAAGCTTTCGGATGAAATCACCTCTCAACACGACTCCAAGCAGGCTACCAATTTTCGGAAAATGCTAATGACCCTTTCCGATGATATTAGGGTTATTTTAGTAAAGTTGGCTGACAGACTGCACAATATGCGGACTTTGGATAGCATGCCAACTCCAAAGCAGTTAAAAATTGCAGCCGAAACACTTTATATCTTCGCCCCTATGGCTCATCGGCTCGGGCTATATTCCATCAAAACTGAACTGGAAGATCTAAGTCTGAAATACAATCAACCGGAAACATATAATCAAATTGTATTTCGATTAAGAAACCAACAGGAACGAAGAGAATATTTGGTTAATGAGTTCGTCCAGCCCATCCAGAATCAACTCCAGAATGAAGGTATCGATTTTACAGTCTCCGGACGATTGAAATCCATTTTTTCAATCTGGAATAAAATGCAAACCAAAGGGATTTCATTTGATGAAATATACGATTTACTCGCTATTCGCATTGTCTTTAAGCCAAAAACAAACATATCCGAAAAACGCCAATGCTTTGACATCCTCTCTCTGATAACTGACATCTACAAACCCAAACCCGACCGTATCCGCGATTGGATCACAATCCCAAAAGCCAATGGATACGAAGCGCTCCATGTGACCGTAATGGGACCTCAAGGAAAATGGGTTGAAGTGCAAATCAGAACAGAACGAATGGATGTTATTGCCGAACGTGGTTTTGCCGCTCATTACAAGTACAAAGGTGTTCATTCGATTGAATCGGAACTAGATAAATGGCTCGAAAAAATTCGCGAGACACTTCGCAATCCGGAGTCTGATGCATTAGAGTTTTTGGATGAATTTAAAATGAACCTCTATACTTCGGAAATCGTCATTTTTACCCCAAAGGGTGACATGATACCCCTTCCGAAAGGAGCAACAATTATTGACTTAGCTTACGAAATTCACACCGATCTTGGAAATCATTGCATTGGAGCAAAAATCAATCATAAATTGGTTCCGGTAAGCTATGTCCTGCAAAGCGGAGACCAGGTTGAAATCCTGACTTCAAAAACTCAGGCGCCGGATCTGGAATGGCTCAAGTTTATGAGTACTGCGAAAGCGAAAACAAAAGTCAAACAAGCATTCAAACTTGACAAAAAAAGACACCTGGAAAAAGGTCAGGAGATCATTGAAGAAAAGCTCAAACAATATAAGATAAAACCGTCGGCTGATACCTTGAAAAAACTCGCTGCACACTACAATTTATCTAATAAAGACCAGCTTTACGCTCATGTGGGAATGGGATTTATCCAGATCGACGATTTAGAAAGTATCCTCAAAACGCGACGGGAAAACAAATTAGCAAAGTATTGGAAAATTTCATTCGGGAAAAATAAAAACAATAAGGGGGGCGAGTTGGAGCTCATGCTACCCAAAACTCAAATCAACAAGAAAAATACATTCTTACTCAAAGAAGATCCTGATGAACGCAATTACACGCTGGCTAAATGTTGCCAGCCAATTCCGGGTGACGATGTTTTGGGTTACATGACCTCGAATAACCACGTAATTATTCATAAAACAAAATGCCCGGAAGCCAATAAATTAATGTCGCAACATGGCGATCGGATTATCACTGCCGAATGGACTAATTTTAAAAAGCGCTCTTACCTTACCCGCATCAAAGTGAGTGGATTCGACCGAATTGGAATCGTGAACGAGGTAACTAATATTATCTCGAAACAAAGTAACATCAACATGCGAACGGTGATGTTTGACACCCATGACGGTATCTTTGAAGGCGACCTATATATATACATTCACAATCTCGGTGATTTAAACAAATTGATCGCACGACTAATGAAAATCAAAGGGATAGATACGATTGAACGGATCGAGAATATTGAAAATTAATTTTTATTTAGTCTAAACAATCTTAATTTTTTACTATTTTTGAGGCTACAACGCAAAACTGTTTTGAGTATGAATAGCCATAAGACAAAAGATACTGTGAAAAATATGTTCACAGAATACTTGGAGAAAAATGGTCACCGGAAAACCCCCGAGCGATTCGCTATTCTTGATGAAATTTATTCCCGCGAAGGTCATTTCGATATTGAGTCACTTTATATTTCAATGAAAAATAAAAATTACCGGGTAAGTCGGGCAACCCTCTACAATACCATTGACTTGTTACTGGAATGTAAATTGGTCGTAAAACATCAATTTGGTAAAAACATCGCTCAATTTGAAAAAGCTTTCGCAACTCTTCAACACGATCACCTCATTGATACAAGCACCGGAATAGTAAAAGAGTTCTACGATCCACGAATCCGGGAAATCATAGAAGAAGCTTGTTTAAAGTATAATTTTAAACTTTCGCACCACACGTTATACATCTATGGCGAAAGCCTCGACTCTTAAAATATATTGTAAACTCATTATAAATAAATCGCCTCTGATGAATCGGAGGTTTTTTTATGCCTAAATGAAAAAATAATTTGTAATTTTATTGGCCAAATAATTTTCATTTTGGCACCGTGGAAATCAGTCTAATTTCAGGCTTTATTTCTGCGGTTCATTATGTTTGAAATATTGTAAACTACATAAAATGAAAGTAGATGTTATCTTAGGTCTCCAGTGGGGAGATGAAGGAAAAGGAAAAATTGTTGATGTCTTAACCCCTAAATATGATGCCATTTCAAGGTTTCAAGGAGGACCAAACGCTGGACACACACTTGAAATCAACGATTTCAAACAAGTTTTACACTCAATTCCATCGGGAATTTTCCACGAAAATAAAGCTAACATTATTGGAAATGGAGTTGTTCTTGATCCGCTTGTTTTTAAGAACGAAATTGAGTCGATAAAAAAACATGGTATCGACCTGCATAAAAATCTATACATTTCGAAAAAGGCACACCTGATTTTGCCAACCCATAAATTGCTCGACGCTGCTTCGGAAGCCGCAAAAGGGGACACCAAAATTGGTTCAACCTTAAAAGGTATCGGTCCAACGTACAAAGATAAAATTGGACGGGATGGCCTTCGGGTTGGTGATTTGATTGAGAACTTTGACGAAAAATACAAAGCTCGCATTGATGCGCACAAAGTAATTCTGGAAAAACTTTACCAATTCGATTATAAACAGCTACTTGAAGAAGTAGAAAAAGAATGGTTCGAAGGCATTAAAGTATTGAAAGAATTCACCTTTGTTGACAGCGAGCACATGATTGACGACCTGATTCAGGATGGTAAATCAGTACTGGCAGAGGGTGCACAGGGAACCTTGCTTGATATCGACTTTGGTTCTTACCCATTTGTAACCTCATCAAACACCATTTGCGCCGGAGCATGTACCGGACTAGGGATTGCACCGCAAAAAATTGGAGAAGTGTTTGGGATCTTTAAAGCATACTGCACCCGGGTTGGAATGGGACCATTTCCGACCGAATTACACTGCGAAACCGGACAAAAGCTGCGTGATGCCGGAAACGAATATGGATCAACAACAGGCCGTCCGCGTCGTTGTGGCTGGTTAGATTTAGTCGCTCTAAAATATTCGATCATGATTAATGGCGTAACCCAGCTTTTCATGATGAAAGGAGACGTATTGGATACCTTCGAAACCATTAAGATATGTGTTGGGTACGAGATTAATGGTGAAGTGATTGACAAATTCCCTTTTGAACTGGACGACAACGTAAGGCCAATTTATGTTGAACTTCCCGGCTGGGAAACAGATTTAACAAAACTGACTCACCAGAATGAGTTCCCGGAAGAACTAAACAACTACATCAGTTTTATTGAAGATGAAACAGGGCTTCCAATCACCATTGCATCTGTTGGTCCAAACAGGGCACAAACAATTCATATTGAAAAGTAAACAAGAATTTTCTTCCGATAGTTAAAAGAGCCTCCCAAAGGGGCTCTTTTGTATTTTAAATTGATCTTAAATTCATTTTTCAGACTTTCAATTTTGAAGTTTAAATGTTACATTTAGCCTACTTATTCAGATTGCTTGAAAAGAGATTGAATTTAAACCTCAAATAATGAGTTATCATTGTGCGGATAACTTAATTATTTTGATCGAATTAAAAACAAACCAATTGATATATGAATATATCAGTGATAAATACATGCGGTTTGATTACAATGCAAACAAGACGGTTTGTTTTATTTTGAGTACTTTCAAAAGCGTCATCACAACAAGTAACTTGATATACAAATACTTACTATAAAAAAATCAGAGACGTTTATGGAAATAGTTCGACCGACGCTGATTCTCGATAAAGAGGTTTGCTTAAACAACATTAAACGGATGGTTGACAAAGCTTCATCCAAAGGTGTATTTTTCAGGCCACATTTTAAAACCCACCAATCAGCAGAAATTGGAGCGTGGTTTCGCAATTTTGGTGTTCAAGCCATCACGGTATCATCAGTGGAAATGGCTGAATACTTTGCCGATCAGGGGTGGGATGATATTACCATTGCAATTCCAATAAATATTTATGAAATCAATCAAATAAATTCGCTGGCAAAAAAAATAAAACTCAACTTACTAATTGAGAATAAAGATATGCTCATTCAGGTTGATAAGTTTATAAAATCGCCTGTTGGAATGTTCATTGAAATTGACACCGGACACAACCGAACAGGCATAATGGCCAGTAAAACAAACCAGATTGATGCTTTAATCCAAATTATTTCCAAAAACAAAAACCTCAATTTCAAAGGTTTTTTGACGCACGGTGGGCACACGTATAGAACGAAATCCAAATATGAAATTTTCAACCTTCATTTTGATGCCTTGTTAAAAATGCGTTCACTAAAAAACCGCTATCTCAAGGATTATCCAGACTTGATGGCTTCTCTGGGCGATACTCCTTCAGCTAGCATTTGCGATAATTTTGACGGAGTTGATGAATTGCGACCAGGCAATTTTGTCTTTTATGATTTAATGCAGTATAATTTAGGGAGTTGTAATTTCAACGATATTGCCATCCGGCTGGTTTGCCCGGTTATCGCCAAACACGGATCGAGAAACGAAATCACCATATATGGCGGAGCCATCCATATTTCAAAAGATTCAATTATCAACATTGACGGGAAAAATTTATATGGCCAAATCGTTATCAGAAAGGGAAATGAAAAGATTTTGCTGAACGAGAAAAATTACCTCTGGGATATGTCGCAAGAACATGGCATTTTAAAAATGACTTACAAAGATTTTGACTTAATAAAAGTTGGTGATTTGGTTGAGATCATTCCTGTTCACAGCTGCCTGACTGCGAACCTGATGGGTAAATACATTACAACTGACGGAGAAGAAATAACGACCATCCAACAAAAAATGCTTTAATTTTCAATCGCTCTGCTCAGTGCTTCCAGGTAAAAGCTTAATGGATATAATTTTTCATCGTACCAAAGCGATGCAAAATAAAGACCTATGGGAGATGGCCTCAACCCATTTCGTTTAAAAGAAAGATTCAACCACATCAATCCATCGTCACAAGCTTTTTGATGTTCGCTCCCCGTCAATGCCGCAACAGCCAAGGCAGTCTCTTCCATTGTGCCAACAACACCTTTGTCACCACCCCAGCTTCCATCTTCATTCCGGGCATGAACTAAAAATTGCTCGCCACGACTAATCAATTCACTTATTCTGCTTTTTAAACTCGAATTTATCCATTGATGATTATTGGCATCCCCTAAATAAGTTAATACGCGAGCCGTTCCGTAAACCGGATTCGAATGATCGCTGGTTAATTGATTGCCAAACCAAAGAGGAGTCCAACTGCCATTTGCTTGTTGGTTTTTCTCTAAATACTTTATCGCTCCTGAAATTGAAGCACAAAATTCTTTTGATTGTTTACGATTCAACCCATCACCAACCGCCTCTATTGTTGCGGAGAGCGCCAATAGAGCATGCCCCGTCAAATCAGCACAACTTTGATCAAAAGGCAATTTACCCCATCCTCTTGAGAAAGTCGGAAAGCCTCCATCGTGGTTTTGCAGGCCTACCAGCCAATCGCAACCAGCAACAACAGGCGCCTGAATCTCGCCAATTGGTTTTAGCTTTAACAAGGTCAGAATTGCCCCGGGAGTATCATCACCATCAGGAACCGCGCCAGAATGGTTCGTCCATCCCCAACCACCTGGCAGACTCCCATTAAATGGATGAACTTGCTTATTTTGAATCCGCAACAAATGGTTTGCGATCTGATCCTGCACTTCCAGAGCAAGCACTTTGTCCTTTTGATTCCGTAAAGCCCTAACTGACAGTCCGGTTACCCAAGTCGACAAATCCACATCAATAGGCCAGCTTCCATCATCACGTTGCGTCTGTTTCAAAAAACCGATCCCATTTCTTACAACCTCCAAGTCTCCATAGCCTGCTTCAATTAAACTTAAGCACACAAAAGCCGTCAATGGTATTGCCTCCAAAAAACCTCCGCTGGCAGGTGCCAAACGATCAAGTAACTCAAGTGATTTCCTGACTGAGCGATTTCTTACGAAGCGACCAAAAGCACTCGATTTCTTCTTCTTGAAGATTACAATGCCAACTGCGATCAAAGCAGGAATAGCATAGCTCACCACGCTTAAATTTAAAAATCGATAAAGGCCTCTTGGCAACAAAGCCATTTCAAACGGCAGTTGTGGAACACGATCAAATGCTCGTTCATCAGGCACTCCACACAAGCCGCACATCGTTAAAATTGGAACCGAAAAAGTATAATCTTTTCGATAGTGCTCTAAAATATAGTCGCCAACCTGCGATGATTTTGTATCGATCCCCTCAGTCAATAAATACTGTCCAACTTTGGACTGCAACAGGGCCACATCGGCCTTTGAAGTTGAGTACAGATTTGTTGCGGCATAAACCAACAAACTGGTGCTTACATTTCCCGGACTTTGGGGAGAATCACCAAAACTACCATCGGCGTTTATATTGTTTTTCAACCACTCAAAACCCTTAGCAATTTCAAGTTTAAATTGTTCTGCATCATAAAAATGAAAAGCGGCAATAGCGACAGCCACACCAAGTGCGCTGGATGATAATTCACCGGACCAAAAACCCTGCGGATTCATATCCTTCACCAGAATTTCAGCTAACTCATCAAACCTATTTTGCAGCTCTTGTTTTTCCATATAACCAATTGATTAAGCTAAACTACCCAACGCCAGTAGACCATAAAAGGTATACTCCAAATCCCGGGTGAGGTCTCCATCACCAGACAAGAAAGCTCCTCGTTCATAATTTTGCTGAATAAAATCAAAACACACCGGAGCAATGATGCGGTTATCGAATCCCGTTTTCTGAAGCGCATATAAAGCAACTCCCGTTGAAAGTGTATCAGCACTTGCTGTTTGTTGAAAAGCTTTAAAGCCCGATGAATCATCAAAATAGCTAAGCAAATGTTGTTGTTTACGGCTTACATTTCCGCCGAGCTCAAAAGTCGCTACAGTAGTCGCAGCCCATAAGCTACTGGGAGCTCCAGCGGGTGGTCGATAAAACCAAAGACCTATTTTCCCAATCAATATGAGCCACCGTTTTCGGCCAAACCACGCATCAAAAACCAACAGAAATAAAAACAACCGATACGAAAAATTAGTCTGGAAATCTCTGTCAGAGAACAAAGACTTTAATTTAGGCGGTTTTGTCTTAATATCTAGAGCTTTCTTCAGCAATGACGCACAATATTTATCGACAAGCTGTTGCGGCTTTTGCTGCTCATTATCGGCGATAAAATTGCTTAGTTTTTCCAGGTTTTCAGATAACTGCAAGGCCGATGATAACCAATATCCGAAAAGCGAGTAATACAAATCGCCCTGCCCTCCACGGTCGACAAATGCTCCTGTTGCATCTTGCCGGCTATTTACAAATAGTTTGATTTCTTCTTTTACTTCAGGTTCAAGCAGGCTAAAGGCTTTTCTCAAAATCTGGACAAAGTCAGCGTAAACGGGAGTATGGTTTTCTCGAAATCCCATCGCTATTTTCAGAATATTTTGCCCATCACTCCGTATAAACTCAACTTAAGTTTTAGGTTCCGAAGCTGGTTTAATTCGTAATAACATTTATCCACGTACAGCTTTAAGAAAGCATCCGCACGCCGATCGATTTCCTCCTCACGCAATACTTGGTGCAATTGCTCTGAACCCAATTGCTCGATTGAAACAAATCGGTCTGTTTCACCATCTGCTACCAATTTCTCGTTCAACAAAGCCAATAGAAACGGAAAATGGTGAGTATGCTCAGGCTGATGATCGTCTCGGAATTCGTTGAGATCATCACGAATCTGGTAGGTAATACCAAACCAATCAGAAAAAGTCTCCAGACACCTTAAATCTTCTTTTGATGCCCCTCCGTTAATCGCACCGAGCAACAACGCGACCTTTACAGCTTCCCCTGTCTTTTGTGTAAATATATGTAGTAAATTATCGACTGCATACGATTTCAATTGACCGTCAAGATTCAAGTCAGCCCCCTGCCCTTTTGATAGATTTACATGCGATGAAGAAACGACTTGCAGTGATTTGGCTAATACGCCAGAATTTACCTGTAAACTGGATAGCAACTGGTAACCTTTTCCGATTAAAAAGTCACCCACATTAATGGCTAGCGGAATTCCATGCGAACGGTGCAGTGTTTCCTGATCATACCGAAAATCGTCATCATCCTCGATGTCATCATGAATAAGAGAGGCTTTATGAAAGCATTCAATGATTAATGCCAATGCAGCCTGAAGCTCATCGTTCGACTCACTCGCGTAGGAGCGATAGGCTAAAACAGTCAGCAACGGTCGAATACGCTGTCCTCCCATAATCAACATACGCTTCGCCAGTTTCTCCGTTTCATCATTCGAATTGAAGTAATGTTGAAGCGTAAATTCAGTAAAATAATCTTGCACCTGGTCTTTCAGCAGTGAAACTGATAGCGGCTGCTTTTCATCATCGGGTTTCAAAAGATGCATCTCTTCAAACAGCCAACCATAATCCACATTCGTATTTTCGCAGCCATTGTGCAAAAGTGGCAATCCCATAACCGGAACTGCTGCTCGTGAAACAGGCTCAAACGAACGCTGCAAAACCGGCATACAACTCACACCAATCACGGCATCAATAGCTCCTTCCTCAACCAAACCCACGGCAACAGTAGTTCCTTCGGCCACCAAGGTTGTGTATCCCAAAGCTTCCGCCTTACTCAATACGCTGTCAATCTGACAACCTTTACATCCGGCACAAATTAAGCCAAGTGAATCCATGTCGCCCTCGCAGGATTTCGAATTTTTCAGACATTGAGGCAACAACAACAAGCGACGCTCAAATGGGGTGGCTGCAATAACGTCTCGCCACAATTCATTTCCACATAGCACAATGGTAAAATCCAAAAATTCCTGATCAGCAGACAAATTTGCGAGTACCTCCAAAGCCATTTCTTCCAACAGCGAAAAATCAGCAGGCGGAAGCATTCCTTTCTGCATAATCAAGCGTTTGGCCTCCTTTCGAAGAAGATTTCGAAGCTTAATATCTTGTGGAACTTTTAATAAACGTTGTGTTTTTATCATCGTTGTTTATCCGTATGCACCTAAACCGAAAAAAGCCCGGTTCTTTGCAAATTTATAAATCCATTTTTTCTCCGGAATTGGCTTTCCTGACCCGTGACTGGAAACCGGAGTCATCCTCCTCAATCGTTCAAGTTCATTCTCTCTTCCTGAAGTGTCATTGGCCTCATGCTTTTCAACGAAATTGGCCAACCATTGCGGGTCTTCCATAATAATGCAGCCTGAAGTTTTCCCGGGTATCTCAACTTTCAACTCTTTTAAAAACTCCGACGACTGGTAAATTTCAGCCAATGGTTTGTCGTCAACATGGTCTTTAGCAAATTGAATCACGGGACAAGGCTCAATATCTCCCGATGCGTTGATATGGTGACTCAATCCGGAAGCAGCCGGACATAGTCCATTCCCATCACCATCCCAGTAAGCATCAATAATAGCGATGTTGTATTTTGTTCGCGCTTCAACCATGTGCAAACGTAGCTGTTGTATTTCTTCTTTGCTCAAACTTAATTCGATGGTCGCATTCTCGCCAACCGGGCGATAAACATAGTACCACAAATAGAGCACTCCTTTGTCAATCAGCGACCGGATAAATTTTTCAGACAAAGCCAATTTCAAATTTGATTTACACACACTCATCGCCACACCAGTAACTAAACCGGCATTGGTAGCGTGTTGGATGGCTTCTTGCGTACGATGAAAAATATCGTTTCCGCCACGACGCACATCTGCGACTTGTTCATCGCCTTCAAAACTAATCAGTGGTGTTACATTCGCACACTTCCGAAGCTTTTCAGCAACTTCCTCTGACAATAAAGTTCCGTTGGTAAACAACTGAAAATAGCAATCCTGATGTTTTTGAAAAATATCAAACAAGGGCTTATATAGCAGAGGTTCTCCGCCCAGAATCCCGAAGAAATAAGATCCCTGAGCTTTCGTTTCAGTAATAATTTGATCCAATTGCCCGGCTGACATCCGGCTGTTTTTCTTTTTCCCCATCACCCAACATCCCTGGCAATTCAGGTTGCAATCATCGGTTACCGAAATGAAATGGAAAGCCGGAAAAAACTCGCCCCTTTTTAACCGTTTCTGATAACGATTAAAGCTCATAATTCCCTTCACGCCCATGTTGTAGATGAACTTATATAAGCATTTCCTATCGGTTTTAAACAGCAATTGTTTCAGCATACTACTCCGTTTTTCCTTCACTCTTTCTAAACTGTTCTAACGCTTTGCGTCTTTCTTCCTCAGCCATTTGAACAACCCCCTGCTTGAAAATATTTTTTCGAACTTGATTCCGTTCATTTAACCGGACAAACAAACTACTCTGCTTACCGGCTCCCGACTTGCTTTCTGCTCCGGGTTCTGCTCCAGCCAAAGTTGACTGTTCTGCCAACCGTGGAAACATGATGGCCGATGTTGGACAAGTTCGTCCACATGCCGGGCAATTATTCTTACAAGCCAGCGGACTAATTACTTTTAAGGCCTTTTTGTTATAACTGTAAACACCAAATAAGCAAAACCGGGCACACTGGCCACAAAGCGTACATCGAGACTCATCAATAACCGGATACCACGCTGGTACGTCCAAATCGGACACTTGAACCTGATAGCGAGCCTCTCCAGCACTCAATTGAAATTCACCGTACAACTGCTCAAGAATTTCATCCACCGAAAGTTCTTTAAAGTTCAGCACTTCATAACGACCAAGGTCTACCCCCCCTTGTCTGAGCATGTTCTTAACGGCTCTGGGGTAGCAAGCAATAACTATTTTGTGGGTGTAATTTTTCCCGATAGTCTGAAGTACATCCTTTTCACGAACTGAAAAGGCACACAGATCCTTCAATTCAAACACATCAACATCCAGCTTACTAAAACGATCTGCTAATTGGTCTGTTTTTGATGATGAAATGACATTTGCTCCACATCGGCAAAAAAGGATACATGTTTTTGCAATCATACTCTTTGTCAATTGAATGAACTAAGTAAATTAAAATCTTTGCAACCGGGAAATCCAAACATGAATTCTATGACAGCATTAACAAGTTTTTACAAAAGGTAGAATTATAACTCGTTGAATATATTTATTATGTCATTATGTCCTTGCAATCTCAGTCAAATATCAGTACTATTATAGTATAAAAATCATCAATCTAAACCTGTCTTATGGCCACTGTAAATACGATTCATTGGAAAGATAAATACTCTATTGGAAATGACTCCATCGATTCAGATCACATCAAATTATTTGAAATATATAACCAATTGGCTGAGTTGGTAAATACGGGTTACAACAAGTCTACTTTTACTGAAGCACTTTCGAAGATGACTGACTACAGCATCTATCATTTTAAAAAGGAAGAAACCTACATGGAAAAAATGATGTATCCTGACCTAACCATGCACAAAAAAGAACACCGCGCATACATTTTGGAAATATCCTACTTCAACGCGAATTTCGCCACTAACAATCCTCCAAGTGCGCTTGACATGATGCAGTTTTTGGAAAAATGGTGGAAAAATCATATTCAAAAGCTCGATCCTGAATACGAATACTTCAAAAAATCAAACCACCTTAAGGTTCGATACCAAACATTGAAGTTCTAATTGACCAACTATTTACGCTAAAAATGATGCAACAATTACGAGATCTACCCAACATCGGGAAAGTAGTTGAAAACAAATTAAGGGAAGTTGGAATTGAAACGCCTGAACAACTGAAGGCAATTGGAGCGGAACAAGTACTTACTCGTTTAAAAACAGTTGACAAAGGAGCCTGTTTAAGTATGTTGTGTGCGCTGGAAGGAGCAATATTGGGAATTCGGTGGCACCAGTTACCTAAAGAGCGAAAGCAAGAGTTGAAAGAATTCCTGAACATACGGAATATACAAAAATAGAATCATGAAACCACGTTTAAACATCGTTACCATTGGCGTGAACAAGCTAAAACAATCACGTGAATTTTACCGAACAGCTTTGGGCTGGGAGCCCGCGAAAGGCAGTGACGAAAACATTGTTTTCTATAACCAAAGCGGAATCGTATTCGCCTTGTACCCGCTGGATAAATTAGCAGAAGATGCAGAAACCTCCGCCGATCGAAGCGGATTTTCCGGCGTTACTTTGGCTATCAATCTGGAATCAAAAGAAGCTGTAGACCAGCTTTACAAACAAGTCATTGAAAATGGAGGAAAATCATTGGTCGAACCCAGAAAAACTTTCTGGGGCGGATACGATTGCTACTTTGCTGACCCTGATGGTCATTCGTGGGAAATAGCCTGGGCTCCGTTTTGGAAGTTTGACAACAATGGGAGTTTGATTTTGGAATAGCACAAAACCGTAACAGCTAAATATTCTCAACCAAAAGCCCTCGAAAACGTTTTGATAGAATAAATAAATACAGAAACTATGTACACAGGTTTATTACACTTGCATAACTCCTTACGTTGGTTGATTTTATTGGTGGCCTTGGTGACCTTGGTGAAATATTTCATGGGCTGGTTCAGCCAGAAAGGTTGGATGAAATCAGACAACATTCTGGGGATTTTGTTTACAGCAATCATAGACATTCAGTTAATCGTTGGACTCGTTCTTTATTTTGGTTACAGTCCAATTACCAAAGCTGCTTTTCAGGATTTTGGTGCAGCAATGAAAAATGCCGACTTACGTTTCTACGCAGTCGAACACTTCATCATGATGCTAATTGCCCTTGCTTTAGTGCATATCGGAAGAAGCAAGACTAAAAAAGCAATTTCAGCGCGAAGGAAGTTTGGTCTTTCACTCGTATTTTTTGGAATTGCATACATCATCATTTTGGCTGCGATACCATGGAGCAGGGTAATTGCATAGGCTAACGACCAGTTTAAGATTGCCTATATTTTGAAAAATGGAACTACAGGTAAAAGATAAAGTTTTCATGCTCGCTGCGTCCAGCAAAGGCTTGGGATATGGAATTGCCCGCGAACTGGCAAAGGATGGTGCGATTGTATGTTTGGCAAGCAGAACAAAGACAGAGCTGGAGCAAGCTGCTAAAAAATTGCATCAGGAAACAGGAGCGGAGGTTTTCCCTTTTGTTATGGACGCAGCATCACCTGATTCTATTTTGAATTGGACAAAAGCGGTGATAAACCGTTTTGGACGCATTGACGGGCTTTTAGTGAATGCTGGCGGACCTCCGGCTGGCGGATTTCAGGATTTTACAGACAATGACTGGCAAAAAGCTTTTGAGCTAACCTTGATGAGTGCGGTTCGGATGATAAATGCAGTTTTACCATCAATGAAAGAAAATGGCGGAAGTATTCTGACAATTACATCCATGTCGGTGAAAGAACCAATCGAGACTCTGCTTTTGTCCAATGTGTTTCGTTCTGGAGTAACCAGTTTGGTAAAATCACTCGCGAAAGAATTTGCTCCCCACCAAATCCGTGTCAACAATTTGATGCCCGGTCGAATTGATACCGATCGGGTGCGCTCACTCGATCAAATTAAGGCGCAACAAGGTGACCTTCCTGTTGAAGACATTCAGAAGGCAAATTGCAAAACCATTCCTTTGGGACGCTATGGCAGTACGGATGAATTTGGAAAGGTCGGTGCTTTTTTGCTTTCCGAGGCAGCATCATACATTACCGGAGCAAGCTTGCAAGTAGATGGCGGACTAATAAAAACCGTTTGGTAGACTCTCTCTTAAAACCTTAGTTTTTTGAGTAGTTCATTTGAGTCAAACCGAAGATTAACTTTCATCTTAGGCAATTTCAGCCCACCTCCTCCATTGTTCGATTTCGAACTGGAATAGACCTCATCGATAATGTGTTGATACTTCTTCGTTACGAAATTGCGCTTCAACTTGAGTGTTGGCGAAAGCTCGCCACTTTGCGGTGTCCATTCTTCACACACCAAGCGAAAACGCTTAATTTCCTCATGCTGCCCCAATGATTTATTGATGGTTGAAACCTCCTTGAAAAACTGGGAGTTAACTTCCTTTTTTTGCACCAATTCCTCGTTGTCACGAAAATGGATTTTGTGCTGAGAACACCAGTCATGCAAATACTCAAAGTTGGGAGAAATTAAAGCACTGGCAAACTTTTCATTTTCGCCAATCACCATGGCCTGCTCAATAAAGAAAGACTCTTTTAACTTATTTTCAATCATTTGTGGGGCAATATATTTTCCACCCGACATCTTAAACATTTCCTTTTTCCGATCGGTAATCTTTAAAAAGGTTCCTTCGTCTAAAATGCCAATATCCCCTGTGTGAAACCATCCTTCCTCGTCAATAACCTCATCGGTTAAATCGGGTGCTTTATAGTAACCTTTCATAACTGATGGTCCTTTACAAAGAATTTCCCCGTCATCAGCAATTTTAACCTCCACACAGTCTAACACTCCGCCAACAGTGCCAATTTTCATTTCTCCGGTAGCCGGGTTATTAACAGCAATAACCGGCGATGTTTCAGTCAAACCATAACCTTCAAGAACCTGCATGCCAGCCATGCCAAGAACACGGGCAATTCGGGGTTGCAAAGCAGCTCCACCAGAAACGATATAAGTAATATTATTTCCCAGCGCTTCACGCCATTTGGAATAAACAAGTTTATCGGCTAACCGGATCCTCAACTTTAGAAAAACAGAGTACTTTTTATTGTACTCAAAATGGCGAGTCAAGTGCAATGCCCAAAAGTATATCACCTTTTTGACTCCTGTCAACTCCTTCCCTTTCGACACAAACCCATCGTAAATACGTTCGAGCAGGCGTGGCACCGAGTTAAAAATATGAGGTTTAATTTCCTTAATGGCAGGCACGATCTGTCCAAGGTTACCAACGTAGTATACGCCCATTCCTTTGTACTGAAAATGATAGTTCACACTACGCTCATAAACATGGCAAAGCGGAAGAAAGCTAATCACCCGATGTTCAGCTCCCAAGTGGTGCACATTAACGTGCGATAAGAAATTTGAAACCAGGTTTCGATGAGTCAGCATCACTCCCTTGGGAACTCCGGTAGTTCCTGAAGTATAAATCAGCGTTGCAATCTCTTCGGGACTTACGGACTGCTTTATATGTTCTAACTGATCGGTCAACTCATCCTTTTTATTCTTGCCGATCTCCAAAATTTCTCTGAAATGAGCACAGCCTTCAAAATCTTCAAAAGCGTAAATTCCCTGAATTGACTTGATTGCTTTCGCTACAGGGTAAATTTTATCGAATAGCTTTTTATCCCCAACAATCAGGTATTTGACTTCAGCGTGCTCCAAAATATATTGATACTCGTCTTCTCCGATTGTCGGATAAATCGGGACATGAACCAAGCCTGCCATTGCAAGTCCCATATCCACAAAGTTCCACTCCGGGCAATTAGTTGTTACCGTAGCAACTTTATCACCTTTATTTAAGCCAAAGGATAAAATCCCTTTTGCAAACTCATCTGATTTTTGTTTATACTCTGTCGTAGAATAAGTATACCATTTTCCATTGGCCTTACCTCCAAGGGCATCTTCGCGAGGATAATTCTTTTCACAATAATCAAGAATATCAAAGGTTCTAGTAACGCCTTTTCCCATAATAAAGTGTTTCGTTTTTTCCAATCAACCTCGCAAAGTTAATATTTCAAACTTTTAAATATTTGTGTTTTACAACTTCTGAAAAAAACCGATGTTGGGAGAAAAAAAACTTTTCAAGTGCCTTGCTGACTCTATATCAAGTTATTCGATCACCTCTTCATATTTTTTATATTTGATGTATGACCAAACAGCCAGAATAGCTATCACTCCAAAAGCAACGTAAACAGCCCAATGAACACCATTGGCCGATCCTTTACCATAAGAGTGCATACCCGACAAAAAGTAGTTAACACCAAAGTAAGTCATCAGCACAGAGGTAAAGCCGATTACCGTTGCCAGGTTATAATTATAACGGCCTTTCAAGGAAGGAATCATCCGCATATGAACAATGAAGGCAAATATGACTGCAGTAATTAAAGCCCAGGTTTCCTTTGGATCCCATCCCCAGTAACGCCCCCAGCTTTCGTTAGCCCAAACACCTCCCAAAAAGGTTCCAATGGTTAGCATGTAAAGCCCTATAGTTGCCGACAACTCGCTGATGGTTGTTAGCTGATCGATAAAGTAGGCGACATTTTCTTTGTTACTTTCTTTAATAAGCACATATAAAATCAGAACCAAAATACCCAAGAATGAACTTAATCCGATAAAACCATAGCTCGCTGTAATAACAGCAACATGAATGAGCAGCCAGTATGATTTGAGCACCGGCACCAAATGAGTAATTTCAGGATTCATCCAGTTCAAATGAGCTACAAACAAGGTGATACCGGTTAAAAAAGCGCCTGTTCCGAGAACCATCGGATATTTCCGGCCAAAAATAACACCGGCCAGCATCACTGCCCACGCCACGTAAATCATCGATTCGTAACCGTTACTCCATGGCGCATGACCGGCAATGTACCAGCGTAAAATTAGTCCTCCGGTATGAAGCAGAAAAATAAGAAAGATCAAACCGGTAAAAGTATATTTGGTGATATTGCCAATCGTTTTTCTACGAAAGATATTCACAAAAAGTACTGTTAACAGCGTAAATCCGATTAGTAAATACCACGGGAAAATGCGTTTAAAAGGCTGATAACTATTGTAGAATATTTCGGCAGATTTTCGCTGTTCGGATGGTAAAATATCAGCTCCAAACTTTTGCTGAAACGAAGCGATCGTAGCTATAATTTGCCGTGGCTGAATATCCGACTCTGTTTTGATAGACTCGGCCAGCAAATGAAAGCTGCGGTTCACAAACAGGGAGTCGGCTGAAGGGTATCCCGTTGGGTTGCTACCCGCCGGCCACCAGGCATCGGTTTGATTTTCGGGAGGAAAAAAAGTAAACAAGTTGCCACTGAATATCATAAAGCTGATATTCAGTCGTTCGTCCAAATAGATGTATTCTTTTTCCAACTTGTTCCTTAAAGCCGGTGCCTTTGCAAAAGCCGCCTTCACCTCGTCGGTAATTTGATATTGTCCGCTTTCATCAAACAAATCAAGGATTCTAGCATACTTCTGAGTGACGCCAAGAGCCTTCGCAATCTCCGGATCAATCTTAATAAATGGAACTGTTTTCCAATAATCCGGATAAAGATTCATGCTCAGCACAACTTCGTCTGACGACATGCCATTCAATGATGATCTCCGGCTCAATTTTCGTAAGATTTCGCTCGACAACGTTGACATGGGCTCAATACGTCCGTCACGCCCATGAACCCACAGCTCTGAAAAATCTTCGACCAGTTGCTCATTCAGCGGAGGAATTATATTAGCAGGACTCTCCTGAGCAAAGCTTTGACTTCCGACCATCGTAAAACCCAAAAGTAATATGGCCATTTTTGTATTAGCCGATGACTTTAGATGACGTACTAAAAACTGGAAATACGAATTTTTATTGAATAATGATAAGATAAGCGCCACCGTCAGCAGCAAATAGCCTATATAAGTCACCAATGTTCCCCAAAAATCCTTGTTCACAGAAAGTACTGTTCCCAACTCATCCTGATCGTATGAAGATTGGTAAAAACGGTAGCCGCGATATTGCAATGTGTTATTCATGAAAATCCGCACATCCCGCCTGACATTTTTCTCGGGATCAACTAATTCAATTTCGCTCGCAAATGACGATGGACTTTCTGAACCGATATACCGTTCCAATTGAAAATCTTTCAACCCCAAACTAAATGGCAAATAAACCGGCTGTGAACCATAAGTAAGTTCAATCGCTGTATTTCCAACCATATAGGTTACGGGGTCTCCAATTTGCCCGGCACGCCCGAAAACATTAATAACAGCCTGTCGTTCTCCATCCGAAATTTCAACAATAACCGCATCTTCCTGAGCATTTCCCGTTTCATCTTTACTAACTCGCAAACTAGCTGTCTCATAATACTTCTTCACTAGTAACATATAATTACCAAAGGCATATAACTGCATGGTTTGTAATTCGGTGCGCGATCCGGCAGGAATTAGTTTTGATTCACCTCCAGTCATCGAACGTAGCTCCAAATCCCGGTCGGTCACTATGAAAAAAGCTGAACCTTCCTGCTCAAAACGAATATCGGCATTGCCTTCGAAGCCAACAACGGCCGCCCCCAGATTTATTGTTTCTCCTTTCCCAAAAGTAAAGCTCTGCATACCTTGTCCTGCTGAAACCACAAAATCCACCAATGGCACCCCATTTGGACTTTCCACAGGAGTTTTAACAGCATGCTTCACAAAGCCAACAGACTTAACACTCACCGATTGACCTTCAAGGTCGATACTTTTGCTAAACTGATTTGGTGTTAGCTCCGAAAAAATAACTTTCTTTTCAATTTCCTTCTCCGGTGTTTTTAGGGTGAAATAAGAGTCAGTTGAAACAATATAGTTGTTTGAACTTCCTTCGCGAATATGCATTACCCCTTCAAAACTAATGTAACGAGTAACGGCTGCTCCCAGAATGATAACGATGAATGACAAGTGAAACAATCCGATGGTCAGCTTCTTTTTGGTGTATAAACGATAGCGCAAAAGATTATGCACCAAGTTAACTCCCAACAATAAGAATACAAGCTCGAACCAATGTGTGTTATATATCAGTGCTTTTGCTGCCGGAGTGCCATAACTACTTTCGACGAACGTGGCTATAGCCATTGAAAAAGCAAGTACCAACAATAAAAAACCCATAAAAGAAGTGGAAACCAGAAATTGATATATTTTCTTCATCAGAAGTGTCTTTGAATTACTAAAGTCAATATAAAAGCATAATGCAAAAGCGCAGCAATATTAATGTTAGTCAGATAAACACATTTTTAGATATTTAGTTTAGCTTGGTTTTTATGCTGAAAAAAAGTCTCCGAAGTTTTGCACATCGAAATAACGACCTACTTGTCTTAATATTGCAATAACTACTAAGCTATTGGATCAACAAAAGTTTCATCAAAAATCATCAAAAAAAAGTGCGGTCTGGTATTCTGTGAATATCAAAATTCAAACACCGAGCTCAGCAGAACCTGTTATCGCTGGTAATTTTCAAATCACACCTGAAAAGTAACAAAATTCACCATTCTCAGTATAAACCTTTATTATTAAACCTAAAAACAAGAACAATGAAAAAGAACATGGGAATCGCTGATCGGGTCATTCGGGCAATCGTTGCCGTACTAATTGCTATTTTATATTTTGCCAATATTATTACGGGCACACTTGCAATTGTTCTGCTAATTTTCGCTTGCATTCTGCTACTTACCAGTGTGGTTAGTTTTTGCCCGCTATACATGCCATTTGGATTGAGAACCTGTAAAAAAGAGAATTAAATAAGCATATAAAGATCTACCTTGATTAACCTGGGTCGGTTTTCTTTTTGCTCTTTCAATTTTCTTCTTCAGCGGAAGATATGTCAAGTCGAGACAATTCCTTAATTTGAATGCTTAAAACTATAATCTTCATCCATGATTCGAACACCGGACAGGGAAACAGTTGTCGTCTTTAGAGGCAATCCCATGAAAGCTGAAATGGTCAATGAGCTCTTAAAAGACCACGAAATAATAAGTTTCATAAACAACGAACTTATGGGAAGCATTGCGCCTTGGCAAGTATCAGCAGGTGGATTCCAACCTGTCGAGATTGTCATCAATAAAAAAGATGAGCAGAAAGCCATTTCTTTAATTGAAGAATTTCAGTCGGCGACATAAAAAAGCTCCACCAGAAAACATCAGGTGGAGCTTAAAATATTGTTATTGTAGCTTTTAACCTACAAATGATTCTGCTTTGGCAATCGCTGCTTCAATTCCGGCAACATCCTTCCCACCTGCTGTCGCATAAAATGGTTGACCGCCACCGCCGCCTTTCATTTCTTTGGCAGCTTCGCGAACAATCTGCCCGGCATTTAAGCCTTTTTCTTTCACCAGGTTGTCAGCAATCATAATGCTCAAACTTGGTTTTCCCTTTATTTCAGCTCCTAACACCAGGAAAAGATTATCAACTTCGCCTTTCAACTGGAACGCTAAATCTTTAATGGCCTGTGGGGAATCTAAATTGACCTTGGCCGCAATAACATTTACCCCGTCAAGTGACTTAATTTTTTTCTTCAATTCATCTTTCACTCCGGCAGCAGCCTGCTTCTCAAATGCCTCCAATTGCTTCTTCAGTGCGGCATTCTCCTGCATCAAATCGTCAACCGATTTTGTCAGGTTTTTGGTGTTGTTGAACAAGCCCCTCAACTCATGAAGCTCATCCATATTTTTATTGATGTAGCTTTCTGCTTTATCAGCTGTAATTGCCTCAATACGACGTACACCGGCAGAAATAGCACTTTCCGAAGTAATCACAAAATAGCCAATTTGCCCGGTTGCCGGAACGTGTGTTCCGCCACAAAGCTCCACTGAGTCGCCAAACTTAATTACCCGTACATTGTCGCCATATTTTTCACCAAACAAAGCAATGGCACCCATTTTCTGAGCTTCAGCAAAAGGCACATCCTGCTTTTCTTCTTGCTTATCGTTTTGGCGAATCAGCTCATTCACCCGAGCCTGAATTTTATCCAATTCGGCCTTGCTTACTTTCTGAAAATGCGAGAAGTCAAATCGTAAGTAATCGGCATTCACCAACGAACCTTTTTGCTCCACATGGGTCCCCAATACCTCGCGCAAAGCTTGATCGAGCAAATGCGTTGCGGTGTGGTTATTCGCGGTTAACTTACGTTTCTGATTACTAACAATTGCTTTAAAAGTTGCTTCCGGATCAGATGGCAGTTCCTTTGCAATATGTACCGTCAGGTTATTTTCCTTTTGTGTGTCGATGATGCTTGTTTTAGCACCATTGGCTTCAATATAACCAGTGTCCCCAGCCTGACCTCCTGACTCACCATAAAATGGTGTTTGGTCGAAAACCAGATGATAAAACTCTTTATCTTTTTGTTTCACTTTCCGATAACGGGCAATTTGAATGTCTGCTTCAAGTGTTGTGTAACCCAGAAACTTCACTTCATCAATTTTCTTTAATTCGACCCAATCGCTGGTTTCCTGAGCCGCAGCGTTTCGCGAGCGATCTTTCTGCTTTTTCATTTCCACATCAAACTCAGCACGATTAACCGACAAACCATTCTCACGTAAGATCAGCTCCGTTAAATCCAGTGGGAATCCAAATGTATCGTAAAGTTCAAAAGCGCTTTTGCCTGAAACAACCGAAAGCTTTTCTTTTTTGGCCTTACCCATCACATCGTCCAGCAGTCGAATACCGGTTTCAAGGGTACGCAAAAAGCTTTCTTCTTCCTCTTTAATTACTTTCTCGATCAACTCCTGCTGCGACTGTAACTCAGGGAATGCTTCTCCCATATTCTCTTTCAATGCTTTAACCAGCTTATGAATAAAAGCTTCACGGAAATTCAGGAAAGTATAACCATAACGCACCGCACGACGCAAAATTCGGCGAATCACATACCCGGCTTTATTGTTCGAAGGCAACTGTCCATCAGCAATTGCAAACGCAATAGCTCTCAAGTGGTCAGCAATTACGCGCATAGCTATGTCTTCCTTCTCACTCTCGCCGTACTTTTTGCCACAAAGTTCAGCCAATTTACTAATTACCGTTTGAAAAACGTCGGTGTCGTAGTTCGACTTTTTATTTTGCAATACCATACACAAGCGCTCAAAGCCCATCCCGGTATCCACATGTTTTGCCGGCAACTCTTCCAGACTGCCATTTGCTCTCCGGTTAAATTGAATAAATACCAGGTTCCAGATTTCAATCACCAACGGATGATCTTTATTCACCAACTCAGCTCCCGGCACTGTTGACCGTTCCTGGTCATCACGCAAATCCACATGAAGCTCCGAGCAAGGACCACAAGGACCGGTGTCACCCATTTCCCAAAAGTTATCTTTCTTATTTCCGTTCAAAACATGATGAGCAGGTAAATGTTGCAACCACAGATGCTTGGCTTCTTCATCCAAACCTAACTTGTCATCAGCACTGCCTTCGAAAACAGTCGCATACATCCGGTCAGGATGAATCCCCATTTTGTCGTGCAAAAATTCCCAGGCCCAGTTGATCGCATCTTCCTTGAAATAGTCGCCAAACGACCAGTTTCCGAGCATCTCAAACATGGTATGGTGGTAAGTATCATGACCAACCTCTTCCAAGTCGTTATGCTTTCCGGAAACCCGGAGGCATTTTTGGGTATCGGCTACCCGCACTGATTTCGCCGGCTGATTGCCCAGAAAAATATCTTTGAATTGGTTCATCCCGGCGTTGGTAAACATGAGTGTTGGATCATTTTTCACCACCATTGGGGCTGAATCGACTATGGTATGTTGCTTTGAAATAAAAAAGTCCAGAAAGGCCTTTCTGATCGCTTTGGAATTCATCTCCATCGTTCCTTAATACGTTTAAAATTTGTTAAAAAGTGCTTCACAGCCAACTAATCAAACTGATTAAACCAATAATTCAATTACTTTTGCATTGAGTAGTCAATCTGCCTGATTTTAAAGTCTTGCAAAGTTAGATTAATTACTTAAATTTGTTATACTTCAGAAAAAGAAATTGTTTTTTTATGGCAAAAGTTAAGTATAAATTCAACCCCGAAACCCTCAGTTACGATAAGGTTGAACGCAACTTAAAATCTAAAGTCAACCGCTTTTTATTGTTATTCGCCGCCAGCTTGGTTATGAGTATTATTTTGGTTGTTATTTTTCTACAATTTTACGAAACACCTAAAATGCGCAACTTAAAGCAGGAAAACCGACGGCTGCTCACGCAATACGAATTTATGTACAAGAATCTGGAAAGCATTGAAGATGTTCTTGCAGATATCCAGCAACGAGATGACAATTTATATCGTGTTGTTTTTGAAGCTGATCCAATACCAAACTCGATCAGAAAAACTGGATTTGGTGGAGTAAACAAGTATGCAAGACTCGAAAGCATGGACAATTCGGAACTGGTGATTAACACAGCCCGAAAGCTTGATGTAATAGCAAAAGAAGCCTACATTCAATCCAAATCATACGATGAAGTTTTAAAGCTGGCCCTGGATAAAGAAGAAATGCTATCAAGCATTCCAGCTGTCATGCCGGTGTCCAATAAAGACATGAAACGAACGGCGTCGGGCTGGGGATTTCGCATTCACCCGATATATAAAATTCGCCGCTTTCACTACGGAATGGACTTTACCGCACCAATTGGCACCGAAGTTTATGCAACAGGTGACGGAACTGTAAAAGAGGTAAAAAGATCCCATACCGGTTTTGGACAGTGGATTGTGATCGACCATGGATTTGGTTACGAAACCTTGTACGGTCACTTAAATGAGTTCAATGTTAAAAGAGGCCAAAAAGTGAAGCGCGGAAATGTCATTGGTTACGTTGGAAGTAAAGGAACTTCTTCCGGACCACACCTGCATTACGAAGTACACAAAAACGGCAAGGCAGTGAATCCGCAATATTACTACTTTAAAGACCTGACACCACAGGAATACGAAAAGATGATCGCGATTTCGTCGAACATGGGGCAATCGTACGACTAACCCATTAAAAGTGTGCCATACAAAAAGCCCAAAATAGAAAAAGTCTTTTATCCCATTGGCGAGGTAGCGGAGATGTTTCAGGTCAACAAATCAAAAATTCGCTATTGGGAAAATGAATTTGACATTCTAAAACCTCAAAAAAACAAAAAAGGCAACCGCCTGTTTACGAAGGAAGATATTGAAAACATCAAGTTAATCAATCATTTGACCAACGAACGCGGATTAACCATTAAAGGTGCCAAGCAAAAATTAAAAGACAATAAAGAAGATACGTTGAATAAGCACGAATTGGTGGATCGATTGCAAACCATTAAGCAAATGCTAATCGACATCAAAGATAAGATGGGATAAGAATTGGCGGGAACATGGTAGTTGATGAAATTTAAAATTTTGAACTCGAAATTCGAAACTGAGCAAATGAAATTAAGCGAAATTACAACATACCTCGAGTCGATTGCCCCACTGGCTTATCAAGAATCATACGATAATGCCGGACTATTGGTAGGTGATCCCCAAAAAGAAATCAACCAAACGCTAATAACACTGGATGTTACCGAAGCCATTTTGGACGAGGCCATCGAAACAAAAAGCGATTTGATTGTCGCCCATCATCCGCTCATCTTTGCTGGATTGAAAAAAATAACCGGTAAAAATGAGGTTGAGCGATGCGTGATTAAAGCAATTAAAAACGACATTGCCATCTATGCTTCTCATACCAATTTGGACAGCGTACTCGGAGGAGTAAACAGTAAAATATGCGAGAAATTAGGACTCGAGAATGTTCAGATTTTAGCTCCGGTTTCCGGTCAGCTAAAAAAACTGGTCACCTTTATTCCGTTTGACCATGCTGCAAATGTGCAGCAGGCAATCTTTAAGGTAGGTGCGGGACACATTGGAAATTACGATTCCTGCGCTTACTCAATTCCCGGCAAAGGGAGTTTTCGGGGAGAAGAAAAAACTAAACCATTTGTGGGGAAACCCGGGGAAATTCATTATGAGAATGAAATTCGTTTTGAAACAATCTTCCCAGCACATATCCAAGGGCAAGTGATCCGTGCATTAATTGAGGCTCACCCATACGAAGAAGTCGCTTACGATATTTATTCGCTGGATAATGAAAACCCGCAAGTTGGGATTGGGATGATTGGGGAACTCGCGACACCAATTGAAGAGAAGAAATTTTTGCAACAAACAAAAAAAATATTTGGATCCGGCGCGGTGAAACACAGTCCGTTGATCGGAAGAAAAGTTAAAAAAGTCGCCGTTTGTGGGGGCTCAGGTAGCTTTTTAATTCGTCAGGCCATTAACTCCAAAGCAGATGTATTTGTTACCGGAGACCTGAAATATCACCAATTCTTTGAGGCTGACGGCAAAATTGTACTAGCTGACATCGGTCATTTTGAAAGTGAGCAATTCACTAAAGAAGTTTTTTATGAATTACTTACAAAAAAATTCCCTAAATTTGCAGTCCGTTTATCGGAGGTAAATACCAACCCGGTAAATTATCTGGTTTAAAAAGAAAATTAGAGCATTCAAAATATGAATACACAGCATCAAGAAGACAAATCAGTTCCAATTAGCGAGAAGCTAAAAGCACTTTACGAGTTACAAACTGTTGTTTCTGACATTGACAAAATTAAAACCCTTCGTGGTGAGCTTCCTTTAGAGGTTCAAGATTTGGAAGATGACATTGCCGGATTGACAACTCGTGTGGGTAATTACAGCGACGACATTAAAACGCTGGAAACATCAATTGCCAACCGTAAAGCTGCCATCAAGGAATCGGAAGCTTTAATTGCCAAGTACACCGAACAACAAAACAATGTTCGCAACAACCGTGAGTACGACTCGTTGAGCAAGGAAATTGAATTCCAAAAACTGGAAATTGAGCTTTCAGATAAGAGAATCAAAGAATTTACGACTGATTTAGCTACAAAAAAAGAAGCAGTTGATTCTTCTAAAACTCAATTATCAGAGCGTCAGGAAGACCTTGAACGTAAGAAAAGAGAATTGGAAGAAATTACAGCTGAAACGAAAATTGAAGAAGAAAAGCTGAAAAATAAAGCAGAAAAAATTGAAGGCATCATTGAGCCACGTTTACTAACTGCTTTTAAACGTATCCGCAAAAATGCCCGCAACGGACTTTCAGTGGTTACCGTACAGCGTGATGCTTGTGGTGGTTGTTTTGCGAAAATTCCGCCGCAACGTCAGATGGATATTGCCAACCGCAAGAAAATTATTGTTTGCGAATACTGCGGACGTATTTTGGTTGACAAAGACATCCTTGAACCAGAACAACTAAGTGAAGAAAGCAAATAAGCCAATCGCTTATTCAACGATACTAAAAAACCTTTAGATTGATTTCTAAAGGTTTTTTTATGTCATGTTATTGAGTGTGACTTTCAAGTCATCCGCTCAATTTAACTAAAATCCAAGTGCCAGGAATTCCGTTCCTCTACTTATTCGACCATCAGCGGATCGGAATCCAGTGTACCAAAAAGAAAAATCCGATATTTTTCGAAAAGGTCGGATTTTTTATCTATTGAAAATATTTTATTGCTTCGTTTGTTTACCAACTTCCACCGGCACCGCCGCCGCCGAAGCCACCGCCGCCAAATCCGCCGAAACCACCACCGCCGCCAAAGCTGCCGCCGCCACTGGAGAAATTACCAAACGACCCGCCATGACTACGACCGGAGCCCATCATGCCACCCATTAATAACCAAAATGGCAAACTGCTACCACGACTGGTCGCACCGTAATATCGCTTTCGTCCGCGAAGAATTGGAACCACGAAAAAGAAGATCACAAAGAGGAAGATAATAACGCCCAGACCGCCGCCACCTCCACCACTGGCTTTCTCATGGTATTCAGCTGCTGAAAATTCTCCTTTAGCCAATGACTTGATCACTTGTGTTCCTGCATGCAACCCACCATAAACATCACCTTGTTTAAAGTGCGGAATCATTTCATAATCGACGATGTCGCGATTAGCGACAGCATCCGGAATTGCCCCTTCCAGACCATATCCTACAGCAACAAAAACCTGTCCTTTCGAATCGCTGGTTTTGGGTTTGAACAGCACCACTACTCCGTTGCCTTTGTCCTTTTGTCCAACGCCCCACTCTTCACCTAATCGAAAAGCAAATTCTGATGCCGGATAGCCCCCCAGATCAGGAACGGTTACAATCGCAATTTGGTTAGAAGTTTCGCGGGCAAATTGCTCCAACTCCATCTCCAATTGTTGCTCCTGTCCATTAGAAAGCACGTCGGCCATGTCGTTGACCAACTGCGGAGGATTGGGTCGCTCAGGAATATCCTGCGCGAAAGAACTCAGTGAAATAAAAAGTGCTAGTATTATTGTGATTTTTTTAAACATGCTGCTCTATTTTTTTCCAAATGAAATTTCATCGGACAATTCGTTAACATCATCTGTTTGGTGAGGGAAATGCGATTTGAGTTGTTCGCCTGCCATTAAAATACCTTCGGCTAAACCAGCGGCAAACAGCCCCTCCTTGAACTTTGAAAGCATATGTGTTTTGATCTTTTCCCAAAAGTCGCCAGGAACTTTGGCATTAAGTCCTGCATCGCCCAAAATGGCAAACTTTTGATCTTTCACTGCCAGATAAAACAAAACACCGTTGCGCAGTTCTGTTTTGTGCATCTCCAGTTTTTCAAACCAATAGGCGGCCCGATCAAGCACATCTTCAGGACATTTTCCCTCTACATGTAAACGAACTTCACCGGAGGTATTTAACTCCGCTTTTTTGATCGCATCGGTGATCTGTTTCTTTTCTTCTTCGGTAAAAAATGATTGTGCTGACATCGTTTTTCCTTTTTTAACTTCTATTCAAAACTTACCTCTGGAGCATTTTCGGCACCCTGTTCTGCTTCAAAATAAGCTTTCTTTTCGAAGCCGAACATATTGGCATAAATATTTTTTGGAAACGAACGTATGTAGGTATTAAACGAGCGGGCACTCTCATTAAATTTCCGACGCTCTACTGCTATCCGGTTTTCCGTTCCTTCCAGCTGAGCCTGTAAATCCAAAAAGTTCTGATTAGCTTTCAGATCTGGGTAGCGCTCAACCACCACCATCAATCGACTTAAGGCCGAGCTTAAACCCGATTGTGCCTGTTGAAACTGCTGCAAACTTTGTTCATTCAGGTTTTCAGGATTTACATTTACCGAGGTTGCTTTCGAACGGGCTTCAATTACCGATTCTAATGTCTCCCTTTCGTGGGATGCATAACCCTTTACAGTATTCACCAAGTTAGGAATCAGATCAGCACGCCGTTGGTAAACGTTTTCTACCTGAGCCCAGGCAGCATTAACCGATTCATCTTTCGATACCATCGTATTATAAGTCCCTTTAAAGGAAGAGTAAATAATCAAAATAACTACTGCAATTACAGCTAGAACAATCCAAATCTTCTTCATGTGTTTATATTTTTTACTTTAAGTTCGTACAATTTCCGCATTCCAATGTAGTGCTTTCATGTCGTGCACCAACGCATGGAACTCCCCAATAATCATCCTCCTGTGTGAGCAAAACTTTGATCATGGTTTTCATCTATCTAAAAATTTAATGTTTCACAAATATGATAAAATCGGTCAAAAATAGCTTCCCATTATCGGGGAATGTTACATTTTTGTCGATAGGCTTGTTCCCTCAAATGGTGAACCAAAAACACGTGTTTTGGCAGAAATGAAGAAAAACAGATACCCCTGGGAGCCATAAAAAAGAGGAGCTCAGTTTCAGCCAGACTTAAACCAATGGATAGCAATACGATACAAAAAAAACAAAATTCAACTGACCGAAATTCTTAATCACAAAATTCTGTTCTATGCCGACCCATCAGATTGTGCCATTTTGGCATCGAGATCTATCGAGAATAATTATCGTTTTAAGCCTGAGGCGACTGATATTTCTTCAAGGTAAAAGAGAATCTACTACCTTTTTCAACAACCGATTGGACTTGAATATTCCCACCATTTATCTCAACAAACTCTTTACACAGAATCAACCCTAAGCCGGAGCCTTTTTCGTTATTTGTTCCATAGGTTGATAAAAGATCGTTCCCATCAAGTATTCGGGGAATATCGTCTTTTTTAATACCAACCCCCGTATCGGTAATGCTCACTTCATAAAAATCATCATCCTTCTGTTGAACTCTCACCCATATTTTGCCCTCTTTGGGGGTAAATTTCAAAGCGTTTGATAGCAAATTCCGAATAATAAGGTCAACCATATTTTGATCCGCAAAAACAAAAACACGATCCGATACTTCAGAACTCAAATCAATCGATTTTTGCTCGGCAATACGGGTATTTAGTATGATGTTATTTTTTATAATCAGACTAAGCTTCAGCTTTTCGGGCTTAAACTGAATACTTTCTTTTTGTGTTTTAGCCCAAAGTAATAAGTTATCAAGCAAAAAATAGGTGCCCTCAGCTTCATCTCTTAACTCCTCCAGTATTTGCGTTCGAAGCTCTTCAGTAAACATATCAGGAAATTCAGCAAGCTGGCTAATCATGTCTTTAAACGCGCCAATTGGGTTTCTTAAATCATGACCGATTATTGATAAAAATCTATCTTTTGTCTGATTTACCCGTATGAGTTCTTCATGCTGACTGAGGATCTGCTCATTTTTCTGTTGCAACAATAAATTTGCTTTTTTCCTTGATCCATTATAAACTAACGACAATGCGATAACAATGACCAACAGGGCAATAGCAACTATTAATGTACGAGCCTGAGACTTTTGCTTAATTAACTGCAAGTCCTTTATCTCATTGTTTTTCTGAAGAAGTGCAATTTCATTTTCTTTATCTGCGATATCCAACTCTGCACGATGCAATGCTAACTGATGAGCCTGATTTTCTTTGCTCAATGAATCACTTATTGCAACATAGCTTTTATAATTTTTAAGTGATTCAGCATAAAGGTTCATCCGTTCCAAGATCTGAGCCTGCAACAAATAAGCTTTTAAACTAAGCTCTTTTAATCCTACTTGTACCGACTTTTCGATGCAATATTCAGCATGCTTTCTGGCATTTCGCAGTTTGCCTTCTTTCATGTCGACATAACCAAGAATGAGCTTTGCATTGATAACACCTTCTTCCATTTCTGCGCTTTGAAATACTTCCAGAGATTCATTGGCATATCGTCTGGCCGAATCTAATTTTTCGACTTTTGAGTAGGTTTCAGCATACCCAACCTTTCCAACAGCAAGATAAAACTCACTAATTTCATTGGTTTTTGCCAACTCAAATATTTGGTTATAATATTTGAAAGCCATTTTGTACTGGCTCTTATCTTTATAAATCTCTGCAATATTGTTGAGCACCACGACTTTCCCCAAAATATCTCCACTCAACTCGTGTTTACGAAGGGTTTTTCGGTAATATTCCAACGCTAAATCATACTCTTTCCAGGAATGATAATTCACGGCAATGTTGTTCAATATTCTTGCAGCAACGGATACATTGTCGGTCGATTCAAAATACTTCAGTGCTTCAATCATATTTTGGAGCCCACCAGCCCGATCTCCTTTATTCGTTAAAATTGAACCGATATTAAACTTTGCTCTTGCTTTCCATCCCGGCAAGCCGGCTTCCGTTGCGACCTGCAAGGTTTGTTTGAACAAGCTTAGTGCTTCTTCGTAATCTCCCGTATTCATGTGGTAGGCCGCTAAGGAGCTCAAGCCAATACTAATGTATTTCTGATTATTTAACTTCCTGGCAAGTTCTAACCCCGGAGTTAAATGCTTTTTCCCTTTTTGAAACTCCCCGGTAAAAATATATCCGGTTCCAATTAACAAATTGGCATAACAAGATTGATCATTCTGAACAGAATCACCCAAGATGACTAATGAACGCTCGGCATATTCTATTGACTTAACCGGAACGACATACATGTACTCTTCGGCAAGAGTAAGGTATACATCTACCAGCTCAGCTCCTTCAAATTGGGGAACCAAAGCCTCTAAACTATCGATTTTTGATTTTTCTGACTGAGCATTATGAAAAACGCCAGTGAGAAGAATAACAAGTAACAATATATGTCTCAATGCAAAGGCTTTTGTTTGATAAGTAAAAATAGCCTTATTTATGAGTTTGTCAAAATTATTTATGTAAACATTAAACGATACGGACGGGCAATCTCATCCTCCAGTTCGGCAAGGCTAAAACTACGGCTTTTGCGAAAGTATTCACGTCCTCCGAATACAAGCTGAATCGTTGGCACTGCAAATATCCTATTTTGTGCCGATAGTTCAGGAGAAGTGTTTAAGTTGATGTAAAACAATTTGATTTTCGGGAAATTGGCACTCAACAATTTTTCAATTTTGGGCTTTATAACTTTGCAAACCTGACATTCGTCGGTAGAAAAGTAAAACAATAACGCCTGCTCTTTTCGAAGCAGATCGTTATATTGTTCGAGTGTTTTAACAGGCGTGTACATTTAATAGGCTCCGATACTCAACAACACCAAGGTACAAGCTTCCTGAACTTCGATGCCATTGTCGGACAATCGACCAGCAAGTTCATCGTTCTCAGTTCCCGGATTAAAAATCACA
This sequence comes from Sunxiuqinia sp., assembly GCF_055140945.1. Lineage (NCBI taxonomy): Bacteria > Pseudomonadati > Bacteroidota > Bacteroidia > Marinilabiliales > Prolixibacteraceae > Sunxiuqinia > Sunxiuqinia sp. Next base: position 27,238 of record NZ_JBSQYS010000018.1, on the reverse strand, counting down.
CGCCGGGGTTTTAAGTCGATCAAGTAATCGTAGTAGCCGGACTGATGCCGAGACCCTACATAAAGTGTTACCGTATCTATATCATCATACAATAACTTGTCGGTATCAAACTCAACATCATCAACATGGCCAGCTCTCGGAGCAATGGCAACTACCGGATGCTGATGCTTTCTCAAAGCCCTGATCGCTTTGTTGGAATATCTTTCAGGTTTCTCACTCGCACCAATTACCAATGTCTTTTTTTTCATCATGTCTTTTTCATTAGTAAAACAACCGCATGAGCAGAGATTCCTTCTTCACGCCCTTCAAAACCTAATTTTTCAGTGGTGGTGGCTTTTATTGAAATTGCTTCAGCATCGGATTGAAGCACATCTGTAAGTGTTTTTTCCATTGCCGGAATATGATTCATCAACTTGGGTTTTTGAGCAGCAATTGTAATGTCGGCATTGCCTAGCACATAACCCTTTGATTCAATCAGATCCTTTACTTTAGCCAACAGCTTTTTACTATCAATATTTTTGTAGTCTGCCGAGTTATCCGGAAAATGAAACCCAATGTCGCGAAGTTTTACAGCCCCCAACATGGCATCGCAAAGCGCATGAATCAGCACATCGCCATCTGAATGAGCAACAGTCCCTTTGTCATGCTTAATTTGAACACCACCTAGCCAAAGGCTTTCTCCATCTGCCATTTGGTGCACATCGTAGCCATAACCGATACGAAAAGGGTTCATCGTCGTTGATTACTAAACGATTCGAAATCAAACGAAAGCGTAAATCTCAGGGTATTTGCCAGCGGATGATTTTGCTCCGTAGGCATGAGGTACGAAAAGTCCAATGCAAATACATTCAACTTTAGTCCTGCTCCGGCAGAAAAATATTTTCTGTTACCCTTATTCTCATGCTCATAGAAATATCCTGCACGTAAGGCAAATTGCTTGTTGTACCAGTATTCAGCACCAAAGGATAGGTTAACTTCCTGAAGTTCTTCAGAAAATCCGCCCGGAGCATCATTAAATGAACTAAATATACCCGCAATAGGAGACTTATCTTCACCATAACGATCGCCGAAAATACCGACAGTATCCAACGCTGGCGTTGGAACAAGTAGTTTATTAATGTCAAAATAAAAACCAATGGTATTATACCTGTCCATTTCGGTTTTATAACCAACCCCTAACCTTAAGTTTGTAGGAATGAAATCTTTCTGTTCACCATCAGTATACGATATCTTACTACCAATATTAGTGATTGCAACACCTGCTGAAATAGTTGATTCTTTGCGATTCACTCTCATTTCATTTTGGTAATAAAAAGAGATATCGGCAGCATATGAATTTCCCGGTGTAATTCCTTCCTGTCCGGGAGCCAAATCAGAATGAATATACCTCAAGGCAACAGATCCTGAAAAGTAGTCGGATAACAAACGGGTATAGGCAACATCAAATGCAAATTCGTTCGGACTTTGTGTTCCCTGAAATGTACCTTCATTGCTCATAAAAGAAATATCACCCAACGAAAAATAACGAAGAGATGCACTAAACGATTGCAAGTCATCTAACTTTTTATGACCAACCAGGTATGCCACATTAATATCATCAACCAAATTTCGCAACCAAGGAGTGTATGATAAGGCAACACCCATTTCACTTTCGATGAAAGCATATTTTGCAGCATTCCAGTGCTGAGAGTTCATATCAGGTGTGGTGGCAGCACCAACATCTCCCATAGCACCAGCACGCGAGTCGGGAGCAATTTGTAGAAATGGCACCCCCGTTAAAATTGTATTAGCACCTGTTGTCGAATTTGTTTGAGCAAAAGTTTTGTTTGTCAATAAACCTAGTCCAATTAAGGTTATAAGAACCGCGAATCGTCTTTCCATTATTTCTGTTTCAAAAAATTGAGTTGCAAATATATATCATTGCAGCAGAGTTACCAAGCTGCAAGCACAAGATTGAGAACGTAAAAAATTCTTAAAAAGTATGTATTTGTCAATACTAATATCTGGAAATAATAATTTTACCTGATTTACTGGCAGAATATCCGTCGTTGGCAATAATAGTTACGCGATATAAATAAGCGCCATTTCTGATTAATAATTGGTTCTCGTTGATTTGCCATTTCATGGGTAAACTTTTGGCACCATTTGACGCCAATTGCTGCTCCAACACTTCGACGAGACTCCCCGAGAAATTAAAAATCTCCAACTTGGCATCGAAGGATTCGTCTGGTCGGTTATGTGTAAAAACAATATTTGTAAATTCGGTAGCCGGATTCGGATAGGCTTCCACTTCCACAATTTCAAGCTTTTCATCAACCACAAATTGAATTTCAACCTCCGTTGAATTATTGAGTACATCCCAAACTTTAAGTTTCAAGGTGTGCTCACCTACTGACAAGCCATTAAGAGGATAGATGATCTGTCCTTTTTTATAACTATCCTTTTCGCTTAAATAATAATCATTCAGCACCTGAATGTTTGAGTAATCATTATCCAAAATAGCCGTGATATCATGTCCAATGCCCACACCAATCGTATTGATTCCGTTTTCATCTTCGACATCAGCTATTAGAATTGAGTTTTTGCCAACCTCGTCTCCTGACTGAAAATGTTCATCATTTAAATACAAATTGATATTCGGCCCCTGGCTGTCATTAATTGTATTATTTGAAGCACCCCCAATATAAAAATCCTTCAAAACGCCCTGAGCATCGACCTCTCCATTATTGGCATAATAAGAAATCTTCCCTTCGCCCACAGCATACGAGATATCCTTTGGAACAATGAAAGTAAATTCAAATTCTCCACCGGACACTGTAGTTACTCCTTTATAAATGATACGATCCTGAACCTTAAAATTGAATGGTTGCTCTCCTCCATTACCAAATGTTTCAACATCATATTCTTTGTCGTAAACGTCAATAACTAAATCGCCTTCAAAATCGGCCAGTAAAGCGCCGGTCTGATCGGCCACCTGACCAGTGATTGTAACTGTAGACAATGAACCAATCGTATCTGTCATCTGATCAACCGGGGCGCCATTAATTGTTTTCGTTTGAACCTGATATTTCGGGAAAGCCAAACTCAACGCAGGATCGGCAAGTAGTGTGAAATTTCGTTTATTAATCCCGGTATTAATTCCATTTTTTGAAAGTCGTAACACATCTCCCATCCGGAGTTTTTCCCCATTTTCATCCTGGCTAAATACATGCTCATAGAATTCCTTATTTATAATAAAATTAGGCCCTGAGTACACTACCCGAGTGGTACTAAACAATCCGACACCTCCACCATTAGGATTAAAAAGGATATGCTCACCTCCCGAATTTTCTTCATCATCGAATCGACTAATTTCGCAAGTAGCAGTCACAAAAATTGGCAGCCTATTGTAATTCGACCACTTATCAATGTCTGTTATTCCAAGAACTTTTTCATGAGCCAACGATGTTTCACTGGCATGCCCGGTATAATTTAAAATCAAAGCTCCTTCTTTTACCCGATTGTTGATTGCTTCGGTAACCCCGGGATAACGATCGCCAGCAGTTGTAGACTTTTCCTCAAAAGCATCAAAATATATTTTGTCGGTATAAAATGCGGGGTTCATTCCATTAACAATATCAGCCAATTGATTGGTCTGCCTCATGTGTGTGTTGTTATCTTCATCATCACCAATTAAACAAACTACATTTCGCCACTCCCCTAAAGCAGCAGTGCTTGCGTAACTTTTTATTTTTGAAACCACAATCTGGGCTTCAGTAGCTGTTTTAACCGGAAGTCGCCCAATTCCCAAATCAATTTTTCCACTATATTCGCCTTCGCCATCGTCCAACAATACAAAGAAATCGTCTGTCACAAATGACGAAGTTGGCACTAACGAGTTCGGCGATTGGTAGGTTAGAATGAAATTATTTGCTTCACCACTTACATTTTTATTATCAAAACTTCCGTCGCCAAATAACAAAACATATTTCAGCGATGATCCTGGTTTATCATAGAGCATTTTCAGAAAATTCCGGATTCCCGCAACATCAGGCGCTCCACCTGAAAATTCATTGTATATTTTTGAAGGCGTTACGATTTGAGTTGATAACTGATCCGTTGCTTGATGAAATTGTGCCAACTCATTAGCTTCATTCAAAAAGTCAGGATGTGAAACAATCATCATATCCATCCCGGAAAGTTGGTGTAAGTTCTGATTGTCAACCGCTGCAACATATTCAGGTTCGGGCAGGTTTCCATCGGTTTTAAACGCTACAAACTCATGCAAAGATTCAGTTTCAATTTTAAAAGATGTTTGATTTCCACTAATCGAAAAAGGCATCGATACAGGATTCGTATAGTCAGTGACATCCCAAATTTTAAGGTTGGTGCCGGAAGCCGACAGATTAAACTGAGCCACCCCATTTTCTCCAACACTTTCAATATCCCTAAACAATAATTGATCATCAACGTCAAGCGTTCGTTTATAATTTATAGTAATGTAATCCAACCATGCATTGGTGTTGCTACTAGCTGCCACATACTTTAAATCCACTTTCAGCGAATTTGTCGGATTGCTAAGCTCATATTCATTACTTCCCAGGTCTGCATAAAGAACTAACGGATCAGTCGTATTAACCGGTGAAAAGTTTAGCGCATCAACCGAAGAATTATTCATCTTCACCTCCATCTTGGAGCTACTACCCGAACGACCGGCAGCCTCAATATCTATCTTTGCTGATTCTCCATTAACAATATTTTCTAATTTCAGTGTAACTGATTTAGTTTGACCATTGATGAACTTTTCTCCAAACCATCGCCTTCCTGATTTTATCAGGTTATGCTCTTCCGACTCGTGAAATACATGGTCATCAGAATAATTAACCTGATTTGTTACCGCTGCACTCACAACTTGTGCTTCCTCAACGTTCTTTTCACTCCCTTGGTCGCTCAAAAAATAATACGCATAGTCTGAATAGTCATTTAACTCTTGAAAAAACTGACCTTTTACTTCATCTAAACTCCAGTGAACAGTGCCTGTTGAGTAAAAGAAAATGCAGTCATTCCCGCTCCCGTCTTTACCATGATAAATGGCATTCTGTTGTAAATCGTCATAGTAGAAGTCATCGTTCATTTTCGGCAACATATATCCACCATTGCCATATAAATGCACACTGCCGGGATTCGAGAAACCCCAACTTTGAAGTTGTGAATAGGTGATTTTATGAATTCCCGCTTCCGAAGTTCTGAGCTTCACCCACTGACCCGATGCCAAAACTGAAGAGTTTTTCCAGTCTTCCTGGCTTAAAAGGACAGACTTCTTTTCATTCACCGAACGAACTTTAATAGTGAAAGAAACCAATCGTCTTGCCGTACCTTCGTTATCAACCACGATTGGAACAAAATCGAGTATTGCCTGAAAACCAGATTTTGACCCAATATATTCAATGGAAATATCAAGCTGATCATTTATTGAAAGCTCAGCGATATCGTTCGCACCTTGAAATACTGAAAAAACTAAATCAGTAATCTCAACACGTTCGTTCGCATCATCCAACTCAATAACCTCCTGATAATGGGGAACACTATTGTCATCCAAAATAGCATCTGCAAACTGCCCGAAAGGAGCATTGGTGTTGCTACGAACAGAGTCAACCCATGATATATAACGACTCTGTTTTTGACCAAAAACAGCGGCTGACAACGAAAAAACCAAAATAAAAAGTAAACTATTTTTCATTAAAATAAACTCTCAAATTATAATGATAAACGCTTCAATTCTTACAATATTGCAACTAAAGGACAGCGATTTCCCGACTTCAGACAACAATACTTCTTCTCGAAAGAAAGCAAAAGTACAAAGACTAATGGATTATTTCATATTAAAAAGTTGTTCTGTCCAAACAATAAGAATAGAACAATTTAGTTATATTTGTGCATATTAAAACAAACTGAAAATACTGATGATGAAATTTAAAGCCATATTATTTTTAGGTTTGGCTGTCTTGGTGGCAAGCTGCGGAATGTTGGGCAAAGGTGGAAAAGGAGGCAATGAAGCTTCCAGTAAAACGGGATGGGAATACAACAATCCAGACAATGGAGGTTTCCAAGCTGATGGGGACTTTAACCAAGTAACCGGACCTGGCTTAACATTTATAGAGGGCGGTACTTTTACCATGGGACGAGTTGAACAAGATGTTATGTACGACTGGAACAACATGCCTCGCAGGGTAACAGTTGCTTCATTCTACATGGATGAAACCGAAGTCTCCAACCTTGATTACCGCGAATATATTTTTTGGCTTAATCGTGTTTATCCTGAAAATAAGGAAAAAATTGAGCAAGCACTGCCCGACACTCTCGTTTGGCGAAAAGAATTGGCTTATAACGAACCTTACATTCAAAACTATTTCAGGCATCCTGCCTACAGCGATTATCCTGTTGTTGGCGTTAGCTGGGAACAAGCAGAAGCTTATTGTAAGTGGAGAACCGATCGTGTAAACGAAAAAATACTGGTCGACCGTGGCGTATTGCAACATGACAATACACAAGGAGGACAGAATGTTTTCACTTCGAACACATACCTGGCCGGACTTTATCAAGGTACTGAAGGCGACGACCCAATTGAAGATGCAGCTGGAAATCCAAGAAGATTAAAATGGGAAGATGGAGCTTTACTGCCAAGCTATCGGTTACCGACCGAAGCAGAATGGGAGTATGCTGCTTATGGCCTCATTGGAAATACAGAAGGTGAACTACTCACCGAACGTAAATTATACCCGTGGAACGGAAGCTACTTGAGAGATGATTCGAAAAAAGATCGTGGACAAATGATGGCTAACTTTGTTCGCGGACGTGGTGACATGATGGGTATGGCTGGTGCATTAAATGACAATGCAGATATCACGGCACCTGTCAATTCATACAATCCGAACGATTTCGGGCTATATTGTATGGCTGGCAATGTCAACGAATGGGTTGCCGATGTATATCGTCCTTTAAGCCAACAAGATGTGGAAGAATTCCAACCATTTCGAGGTACAGTATATACCGAATACAAAAGAGATGGTGATGGAAACTTAATTCGAAATGAATTCGGTGAGCTTATCGCAGATACAATAGCAGACTACAGAAATTACGAAGACGGCGACTATCGGTCTCAAATTATTGAAGGCCCGGACTGGGAAGCTATGGAAGATCAATTGTCAACTGAAGATATGTATATAAAAGGAGAAGAATCAGGAGAATTTACTTCGCTTATCTCAGACAATGTGCGTGTTTATAAAGGTGGATCATGGAGAGATCGTCCTTATTGGTTGATTCCTGGAACAAGGAGATATTTGGAGCAGGATAAAGCCACCAACGACCTTGGGTTCCGCTGTGCAATGACACGAGTTGGAAGTCCGAAAGGATTCTAAAAAGATATTTATTTCAACACCTAAACCTCATTTGTAAAAATGGGGTTTTATTTTTTTCCAGAATATGAAGATAGAACTACTTTATGAGCTATTCTTAAACCATCCTGCAGTTTCAACTGATAGTCGGAATATTGAAAATGACTGTCTCTTTTTTGCACTAAAAGGTCCGAACTTCGACGGGAACAAATATGCTGCTGATGCATTGAACAAAGGAGCAGCTTTTTCGATCGTGGATGATAATAAGCTACCCGAAAATTCAAATTTCATTCTGGTAGAAGATGTTCTGCAAACGCTACAAAAACTAGCATCCTATCATCGTAAATCGCTCGGGATTCCGATTTTGGGAATCACAGGTAGCAACGGCAAAACAACAACAAAAGAACTGATCGTTGCAATCCTCCATAAAAAATACAATGTAAGTTCCACCAAAGGGAATTTAAACAACCACATCGGAGTCCCACTGACACTATTAAAGATGAATAAAAACACCGACGTTGGTGTTGTGGAGATGGGAGCGAATCACCCGGGAGAAATTGCAGAGCTTTGTCAAATTGCAGATCCTGATTTCGGTTTAATTACCAACATTGGGAAAGCTCATTTAGAAGGCTTTGGATCGTTTGAAGGTGTCATCAAAACGAAATCGGAACTATACAAGCACCTAAAACAAAAATCAGGCTCGGCTTTTATACATATTGACAACGAAATACTGCTAAATCAAGCCAAAGGAATTGAACTGTTGACTTACGGACAATCAGAGCAGGCTCAGCTTCGTGGAGAACTGCAGGAGTCTGCCTATTACCTTACCGTAAAAGCTCTCTTCCCCAAAGGCTGGCTCTATCTAAAATCAAAACTAATTGGTGCCTACAACTTTGAAAATATATTGGCTGCTGCTCGTGTAGGCTTACATTTTAAAGTCGACCCAATAGCCATACAGGATGCTGTTGCGAACTATTCTCCGACGAATAACCGATCGCAATTGGTTGTAAAAGGCAAAAATAAGATTATCATGGATGCCTATAATGCGAATCCAACAAGTATGGCTGCGTCCTTATCAAATTTTGATGCAATCAATCAAAAAGGGAAGATGGTGATTTTAGGAGATATGTTGGAACTTGGAAATCAAACTGATTTTGAACACCAAAATATTGTTGACATTATAGGTACGATGGATTTGGATAAAATATTTTTGGTAGGAAAAGAGTTTGCAAAAACTTCGGCTGATGCAAAAATAAAGAAGTTTGATACTGTCGAACTTCTTTCTGACTACCTCGATCAAAACAAACCAACAGGAATTAATTTGACCTTAATTAAGGGATCTCGCGGAATTAAGCTCGAACGAATCCTCGAAACACTTTAATATCACCCCAAGGCGGCAATTGGGCTTCCCCTTTACCAATTTACCAAAACCGTTAGTTGTGGAGTATAGCTGCACGAAAATTAAATCTTCTTAAAAGAAACCCAACTCCAGGCGGGCTTCTTCACTCATCATCGATTTTTCCCAAGGCGGATCAAATGTTAACTCCACGTGGGCATCATCTACTCCTTCGGCTGTTATAGCTGCCTGCCGGGTGTCTTCCACCAGCATATCGGCAACCGGACAACCGGGAGCAGTAAGGGTCATAATCACACTAGCCTTATTATTTTCATCAATATCGATGTTATAAATCAGGCCTAAATCGTATATGTTTACCGGAATCTCCGGGTCATAAACTTCCTTTAAATTGTCTATAATTAAATCTATTCTTGCATCCATGGCTTCTCCTCCTAACTAGAAATCTTGTTATAAGCAACAGCATATAACTTAATTTGTTTGATCATTGCGACCAGTCCGTTTGATCGTGTTGGTGATAAATGTTGTTTCAAACCAATATCGTCGACAAAATGGAGTTCGTTATTCATTAACTCTTCTGGCGTACGCCCCGAAACAACACGCAGCAAAAGGGCAACTAAGCCCTTCACAATCACGGCATCACTCTCTCCCTGGAAAAAAATTTTTCCATCTTTAAATTCAGGAGCCAACCACACACGCGACTGACATCCTTTTATCAGATGTTGATCATTTTTTAATTTTGGGTCCAACTCTTTCAAGTCATTTCCCAGTTCAATCAAGTAACCGTATTTGTCCATCCAGTCCTCGTAAAGCGAGAATTCTTCTACAATTTCTTGTTGTATATTTTCTATCGTCATGAATCTTTCTTTTTAAAAGACGTAAAGGTCGTAATTTTTTTACGAATCACACAAAATTCACTTCCACCTCGACCAAAGAATTATACTTAATTTAAAAAGCAGTTTTGAGTTTCTTTGAATGATTCTAAATTCCACCCAGAATCAGCTTATCCATTGGCAATTGCTTATCTTCACATTACCAAAAATCAACAATAGTAATTATTTAAATAAAAAAATCATGACTTCAATAGTTGGAACACAAACAGAAAAGAACCTGCTAAAAGCATTTGCCGGTGAATCTCAAGCAAAAAACCGCTACGAATTTTTCGCCAAACAAGCACGCAAAGAAGGACTGCACCAGATTGCATCAATCTTTGAAGAAACAGCCATCAACGAGCAGGCGCACGCCAAACGTTTCTTTCGCTTTTTAGAAGGTGGCGTGGTTGAAATTACAGCCAGCTACCCAGCTGGAGTAATTGGAACCACCATGGAAAACCTGACAGCAGCGGCAGACGGTGAAAACGAAGAGTGGAGTGATCTTTATCCTGAGTTTGCCCGAGCTGCCGAAGAGGAAGGTTTTAAACTCATCGCAGTGGTTTTTAGAACCATTGCAAAAATTGAAAAACACCACGAAGAGCGCTACCGCAAATTGTGCAAAAATCTGGAAGAAGGTAAAGTGTTTGAGCGAGAAGGTAAAGTAACCTGGAAATGTCGTGTTTGTGGTTTTCTTCACGAATCAAGCAAGCCACCGGTTAAATGCCCATCTTGCGAACACGCTCAAGAATATTTTGAAATTGAAGCAACAAACTACTAGGCTTTGAAGCTGAATTTGCAAGCAGCAGATTAATAATAGGCTGTTCAAAACGTTTCTGTCCGTCCTCCTGAACTTGTTTCAGGATCTGTGTAGATTAAAGAAAAACTCCTCTAGAGACTGATTCCGAAACAAGTTCGGAATGACTTTTTCACCTACGTTTTGAACAGCCTATTTCATGTGTTTATAATTGTTTATTTTTTGCAACACATGGAACTCGCTTTAAATAATCATGCTCCTGTGTGTAAATATTTTTACATGCTCGTTTCATTTAATGAATGTGAATCTCATGAACCTGCCCGGAACCTCTTGGGTAGCGAATGCTTTCTGTCAAATCCTGAACTAATTTCGGAGGTGCAGCAGTTATTCGTGAAACAACCATCGCGACCACAAAATTCAGTATCATTCCCAAGGTTCCAATTCCTTCAGGAGCAATGCCAAACCAGTAGCCCTCGGGCGTGCCCGGCCCTCCCAGTTGCGGCTTGAAATAAATGATGTAAATTGCTGTAAATACAATTCCTACAATCATCCCACTTATTGCGCCCTGTCTGTTCATTCGTTTATCGAAAATTCCCAAAATAATAGCTGGAAAAAACGAAGAAGCAGCCAACCCAAATGCAAGCGCAACTACCTGTGCAACAAAACCAGGCGGATTCAACCCGGCAAGTCCGGCCGCAACAACTGCCACAGCAATGCTAATCCGGGCAGCCCAAAGCTCATTTCGTTCCGAAATTCCAGGCATTAAGTAATTCTTAAGCAGATCATGCGAAATCGACGTGGAAATTACGAGCAACAATCCGGCAGCAGTTGACAAGGCAGCAGCCAAACCGCCTGCCACCACCAAGGCAATTACCCAACCGGGGAGGTTCGCAATTTCGGGGTTGGCCAACACAACAATATCCCGATCAATAATTAATTCGTTCTTTTCTTTGTCCGCCAAATATTGAATTTTACCATCATTATTTTTATCATCAAAGGCCAGTAACCCGGTGTTCTCCCAGTTGGTAAACCACTGCGGAACATCAGCATATTCTCTTTCAGAAAGCGTATTGATTAAGTTTGTACGGGCAAATACCGCCACCGTTGGAGCAGTTGTATACAACAAAGCGATAAACAACAAAGCCCAGCCCGCCGAAATTCGCGCATCTTTCACTCTCGGAACGGTAAAAAAGCGAACAATCACGTGTGGTAATCCCGCAGTTCCAAACATTAAAGCAGCCGTAATAAAAAACATATTTACCGTATTTCCCTTATCAACCTTGGTATATTCGTCAAAGCCGAGATCCACTGAAAGTTGATTCAGTTTCTCCAGTAGATAGGTTCCATCTGCTGTTTTTCCACCAAATCCAAGCTGCGGAATAGGATTTCCGGTCATTTGCAAGGAAATGAAAACTGCAGGTACTGTAAATGCGAAAATGATTACACAATATTGAGCAATTTGAGTGTTGGTAATTCCTTTCATTCCACCCAAAACTGCATAAATAAATACAATGCCGATGCCAATTAATACTCCCGACTCAAAGGACACATCGAGAAAACGAGCAAACGCCACTCCCACTCCTTTCATCTGCCCAACCACATAAGTGAAAGAAACAAATAGCGCACAAATTAAAGCGACCAATCGGGCATTCTTCGAATAATACCGTTCGCCAATAAAATCGGGTACCGTAAACTTTCCAAACTTCCGCAAATACGGAGCTAGCATAAGAGCCAGTAAAACATAGCCACCGGTCCAGCCCAATAAATACTGCGATCCGCCATAACCCATAAAAGAAATTAAGCCGGCCATAGACAAGAAAGAAGCTGCCGACATCCAATCGGCAGCGGTTGCCATTCCGTTTGCAATTGGATGGACACCGCCACCCGCCACATAAAATTCTTTTGTCGAGCCAGCCTTCGACAGACCTGCTATAATGATATACAAAACAAAGGTCACCCCGACGATGACATAGGTCCAGATTTGAGAATCCATAATTGATTTAAGTTTTATTGTTCATCAAGATCAAATTCCTTGTCTAGCCGGTTCATCAGAAAAACGTAGATAAAGATGATGGCTACAAATACGTAGATCGCCCCTTGCTGGGCAAACCAAAAACCAAGCGGAAAGCCTGCCATGTGAAAGTTATTGAGGAAATCGGCAAATAAAATGCCTGCGCCAAATGACACAATAAACCAAATGCAAAGTAAGTAGGCCAGGTAGGTTAAATTCCGTTGCCAGTACTTCTTTTTTGTTTTCTCCATGCTGTATTCGTTTAGTTATTATTCGGATTGTGTTAGTGTTAGCATTTCAAACAGATGTCAATTTAGATATTTTTATCTTTTTTTCCTAATATGCAATCCAGCTATTCTTGCCGAGTTTGACAGAGGAAAAAAAGGACGAGATTAACCTCATCCTTTTCGAAAAAATTACAAATAGTTCCCTGAACCGGATAGACTGAAACAAAAAAAAATCCGGCTGGAGAAGCCGGATTTTTTGCTGAATTAACTGCTTAATTACCTGCTGTTGAAATGGGAATTGTCGAAAGCAAGGCAATATTTTGAATATCTGAATAATCGTATAAATAGAATCCACCATCGCCAATCATAAACAGGTAGTCATTAAGTGGAATAACATCGTAAGTATTGATATCAGGGAATTCCGCCAGTTTATGTTGGTTGATCGTTAGTGGGTCAGACGCATCGAAAACTTTTAAGCCGGCAGCTCCATCGCAAATAAACAGAATGTCGTCGTCAATGCCGAGCCCGTGAGGATTGGCCATCGAATGGCTGGCCAGTAAGTTCAATTCGGAATAATCGTCATTCATTTTAATAACATCCAAGCGATTGACCGCTCGACCACATGAACCACCATCGTGTAAAGTAACATAGGCCAAATCATCCTGGATAACCACCGGGTCGCAACTTGTAATGTGAGAATACTGATTGACATAAGTGGGATTCACTTCAATTTCCAGATCAAAAACCAACATGCCGGATCTTGTCCCAAAAAACAAGTGATCATCATAAATAAACATCGTTTCAATATTCCAACCAATATTCTTCGACCCAATTTCAGTCGGATTAGTCAAATCTGAAATCCGAAACGTATAAAGACTGCTATTGTCTACCGTGTACAGGTAATCTTTGTAGAGTCCAAATCGAGCCATCGATCCTCCGACTCCAAAAGTTGTCCCTGAACCACCACCAACGCCTCCTGAAGTATTTGTTGTCGCAAAACCACCGTCCATAAATACATCTTCAGCATAACTTCTGCCATAATAAACCGGATAATGATACTGCTCGATTTCTTGTTTTATCTTTTCAACCTCCCAACCAATGACAACGCCCTGATCTTCGTCAATTTCCCCAATACGGTAGCCAGTGTCGTATTCCGGAAGAGTATATGGGAAAATATCCTCAACCCGACCAACTTCATGAATATCGGTCAAATCTGATACATCAATGGCTACCAAATCAATGTAGCTATCGGCATAAAGTACATCTTCCTTAATGGCAATATCAACATTTCCCGGGACCTTAATAAAGCCAATATTATCAGGGCTTGCCGGATCACTAACATCCAACACATGAATGCCTTTCATGATTTCATTGATAAATATATAATTATCTTTGAAATAGATCTTTCCCGGTTTTTCGATTTCCTGACTGGGACTAAGCAAGACTGCCGAGCGTAAATCTTCATAAGACATGTACACCGGAGAATTTCCTACAAAAGTTTCGTAGTATTTATCTTCACAGCCCGAGAACACTACTGCAATAAACAGCAAAATAACAGTTGTATAAGTTGTTTTCATTTCTATCGTTTTTTTTAGTTGAAAAGAATGCCTAAACGAATTGTCAAACGATTGTATTCCCGCTCCAATTCATATTCATCTTCTCCTTCAAATTGATTTTGATGGAAGCGATAGCCAAATGAAAGCATCAACCCAAGGTCTGGACTCAGCTGACTAACAAAACCAAAGGATGGATTAATCATTACGCCACCTTTCGCATCCACAAAATCCTGAGAGTAATAGTACGAAGACCAGGGCATCACGTCGTAATAAATACCGCTGTTGGTATAAAAACCGTCATCCAATGGAATCATATAACCGGCTTTCAAACCTAAAAATGGGGTAAAACGCGACTCTCTAAAATGATATTCCAAATTGCCAAAAACGGGTAAATACGACTCTTCCAAAAAATCGATGCCGAGTCCCACTCCGGCGTACCAATTGGACTGAACACGAAAATTTACCGATGCATCAAACGAAAAAGGACTCGGTTTTGCACTGTTCGGACTACCGGCCAGCAAGCCAATAGTGGCCTTGAAGAAATAAGAATCCCCCGTGTCTTCGTAGGTGCCTGGAATCCAACTACCAGCTATTGTATCAATTTCTGATTCCTTGATTACCCAGAGATTCTTTCCGGAACGGACAACAATTTTTTCATCGTCAACTCTGGTTTGCTGCCCTTTTAAGACCGATCCATTTTTGAGGTAAATCACCTCTCGCTTACTTTTTTGGGCAAAACCACTGCCGGCAAGTAACAAGAGTGTTAAAAGATAAATGATTTTTTTCATTTTTTTTGAGGTTGGTTACTGACCTATGATGCACACTTCCATTAAGGGTTGCGTGAATAACATAAATTAGTAGTATTATGCGCAAAAAAAATTGGAACAACCGTGCGATTATTCCAATTCTCTTCTTTTTAACCCCCTAAAACGGAGACACTTTTACTACAGTCGTTTTAGCTGAAAAATATCTTTTCGTCGATCTTTTAGGTTCCGCACACTTCCAAACTGATTGAGTTCCCGAAGCAAGTCCAGATCAACATCAGCAATCAGTATCATTTCGGTATTGGGTGTTGCCTCGGCTTTGATTCCGTTTACCGGGAAAGCGAAGTCGCACGGAGTAAAAACCATCGACTGGGCAAACTGAATATCCATGTTATGCACTTTGGGCAAGTTCCCTACTCCTCCGGCAATTACTACATAACATTCATTTTCAATTGCTCGCGCCATCGCACAATTGCGAACCCGGGAATAACCATTTTGAGTATCGGTCAGGAAAGGCACAAAAATAATATCCACGCCTTCGTCTGCCAGCAGGCGACTCAGCTCCGGAAATTCAATATCATAGCAGATCAACACCCCAATTTTTCCACAGTCAGTTTCAATAGCCTTCAATTTTGAACCGCCCTGCATCCCCCACACTTTGGCCTCATCAGGTGTTACATGCAATTTTTCAAATCGTTCAACCGATCCATCTCGCTTACAAACAAAACCGGCATTATACAAACGGTCGTTTATTATTTCAGGCATGCTCCCTGTAATAATATTGATGTTGTAAGAAATGGCCAGCTCCGAAAACCGCTGGGTAATTTCTTCGGTGTGGCTCGCTAGCTCACGAATTGCTTCCGGCTCGCTCAAGTGGTTGTTTTCCGCCATCAACGGAGCCATGAAAAACTCAGGAAACAACGCAAAATCAGAACGATACCCCGATACCGCATCAACAAAATACTCTGCCTGGTTCATCAAGTCATCCAGATTATTATATGGTCGCATCTGCCATTGTATTAACCCCAGACGGACAATTTTTTTCGTTAGTACCGGTTGCTTCGTGGTTTCTTTCTCATAGTATATGTTGTCCCATTTAAGCAACACCGCATAATCATTTGACTCCTCGTCACCTTCTAAATAGTTCTTTAAAATTTTAGACGGATAAAAATCATTCGACATTTGAAAGTTCAATACCGGATCAACAATTTCCTTTAAACGAACTTTGGCAATATACTCTTTCGGAGACATTTGATCAGAGTACTTATGATAACTCGGAATTCGTCCACCGAAAGCAACTCCTTTCAGGTTCAACCGCTCGCACAACTCCTTTCGATAATCGTAGAGACGACGTCCCAGCCTCAAACCACGATACTCAGGTCGAATAAAAATCTCAATCCCGTACAGTGTATTGCCATCCGGGTCGTGCGTGTTGAATGAATAATTACCCGAGATTCGTTTATAGGTATGCTGGGTTTCATACTTGCTTAAATCGACAATAATAGAAAATGCACAACCTGCAATCTGACCGTTCACACGGATCACCACCTGACCTTCGGGGAACAGATTTATTAATGTTTTCAACTGCGGACGCAACCAATAGGAATCAGGCATTTCCGGGTAAGACTCGATCAACGCCTTCTTCAACTCCTGATAATCTTTCAGTTGCAGAAAACTAAGTTCTATATTTTCAATTTCGTTTGTATTCACCATGATCCATATTATTTTGAGATAGCAACCACAAAGATAACAGCTAATCCCTATTTAAAGTTATCGTAGCTATTTAGTAATATAAAAATAAGTGCATCATTCATGCAATATTTCACAATATTCTCAGCAAAATCAGCAGGGCATTCTTACATTTCCGGATATTTAGATCTTTTTATATTGACCATGTAGTCTTTTTAAACTAACTTGCTATTTATTAAACCATTAAAATAAACACACATACTTATGACTAATCAAAAGATAATCGCAGTTGTTGGTGCAACCGGCTCTCAAGGCGGTGGACTTGTAAAAGCAATATTAAATGATCCGGATGGCGAATTTAAAGCCCGAGCAATTACTCGAAATGCCAAATCGGATAAAGCAAAAGAATTAGCTGAGCTTGGTGCTGAAGTTGTCGAGGCTGATATTAATAATATTGAGAGCCTGGCAAAAGCATTTGAAGGCGCATATGGAGCCTACTGTGTCACCTTTTTTTGGGAACATTTTTCACCTGAGAAAGAAAAAGCCCATGCAAAAAACATGGCCGAAGCAGCAAACAAAGTAGGAATAAAGCATGTTATTTGGTCGACCCTTGAAGACACCCGAAAATGGGTTCCATTGGACGATGACCGCATGCCAACCTTAATGGATCTCTACAAGGTTCCACATTTTGATGCCAAGGGCGAATCCAATTCATATTTTGAGAAGAGCGGTACTCCATACACCTTACTGTATACTTCTTTTTATTGGGACAATTTCATTTATTTTGGAATGGGGCCACAAAAAGGTCAGGACGGAAAATTAGCCATCACTTTTCCGATGGGTAATAAAAAACTACCAGGCATTGCTGCTGAGGACATAGGGAAATGTGCCTATGGTATTTTCAAGGCAGGAGATCGGTTTCAGAACCAATCGGTGGGAATTTCAGGTCAGCATTTAACAGGTCAGGAAATAGCAGATGGTTTCTCCAAACTTTTAGGAAAACCTGTAGTTTACAACGATATTCCGGCAGCAGTTTATCGCACCTTTGGTTTTCCCGGTGCTGAAGATCTTGGGAATATGTTCCAGTTTAAGCATGATTTCCAAAATGATTTTTGTAGCAAGCGTGATGTAGGATTTTCAAAACAGCTCAATCCGGACATACTGAGCTTTGAAGAATGGCTAAGCAAAAACCAAGATAAAATTGAGGCCTAAGTCTTAGCTAAACATCAAACAAAAAACCTATTCTTAGAATTTATTTCGCTTTCTCACATCTTGTGACTTTCGCCCTTTCCTGAGTCAATATCCAATCTACTGTAAATCGACCAACTACAACAATACAATCTCTTGAATTAAGAAGATTCCCCTTGCCATCCAGTCCCCACTATTGAAACAAATCAGACTTTAAAAAAATAAAACCCACCCATATTCACATTTATTAACAAATATAAATAACTAATAAAAAAGCCTATAAACATTAAACACTTATTGTGTTTTTATATTTTTTGTTTAACGTTTTAAAATAAACAGTAAACACCAAGTGAGTTCTACGTGTTTTACTTACAAATTCTAAACACGAATATCATGAAAACACAAGCGAACAAAAAATCAAATTCTTTCAAGTACATTTCATTAGTAGTTTTAGCTCTAATCACACTCTCTTTTACCAGTTGTAATGATGATGAAGATCCTGTCGTACCTGAAGCACCAGTTTCTGTTGATATTGCAACAACTCTTCAACAAATCACAGACGACCCAGATACTTACAACGGAGACAATTCTGAATTGAAAAAGCAAAGTATTAAAAGTCAAAGGCCGAAGTTTAAAAACCTTATTACTGCATTGGCAAAATCTGGATTAGTAAGTACTGTAGCTCAAAACGAGTTTACCGTTTTTGCACCAACTGACGAAGCTTTCGAACAACTTCTTGACGAGCTCGGAGTAGGTAGCATCAATGACTTAACAGCAGAACAACTGACACCCATTTTACTATACCATGTCGTTTCAGGAACCGTCATGTCGGGCGATCTGTCCAACGGACTAGTAGAAACAGTCAATGGCGCATACATAGAAGTTGACCTTTCATCGGGTGTAATGATTAATGATGATGCGACAGTTGAAATCGCTGACCTTAAAGCTCTGAATGGTGTTATCCATGTTATTGATAAAGTATTACTCCCCCCGTCCATGAACTTAGTTGAAAAAGCAATAAGTTTTGATCCTGAATTCTCGATTCTTGTTGAGGCAGTTACCAAAGCAGGACTTGCAGAAACACTGGCGGATAGCGGACCATATACAGTATTTGCTCCAACAAATCAAGCATTTCTGGATTTACTTAACGATCTGGGTCCCGAAGTAAACAGTTTAGACGATATTGATCCGGACATGCTTGTTCAAATTTTACTTTACCATGTTGTGGACGGCAGCGTATTCTCAATGGATCTGACAAACGGAATGGTGCCGACTTTAAATGGAAAAACGATTGAAGTTGACTTATCGAGCGGAGTGATGATCAATGACGCAACTGTTGAAATACCAAATGTACAAGCAACAAACGGAGTGATTCATGCGATTGACAAAGTCATCATACCATAGTAGGAAACAGAAATACGCCATAAGAAATTATACAAAACAAGCGAGCATTCAAATTAGAATGCTCGCTTGTTTGTTAGCATATTTCTCTTGAGCATCAAGCATTAAAACTCGTAGGTTAAGCCGGTAAAAACACCAACCGTATAGGGCTTATAATCGACTGAAGAATTACTATTTAACGACCCTAAAAAATGCTTTATCTGCGGCTCAATTCGGACACTTATCTTATCGGTAATTCCGTAACCAAAACCCAGCCCGAAACTGGTGCTGTAATTAACCGAATTCATATCTCTTGTTTCTCCAATTCGCTGTCGCCCATCCTTACTATTGGCATAAGCTTCATTTCCGATTAACACACTCGTATTGAAACCTCCCAACAACTGCATTTTAAAAACAGCATCAACAAGCTGATAGCGAAAGATTAGCGGAATCTCAATATACTCAAAATCTTGCTCAAACTCGGTTTCAGTAAGCAATATATTACGACTTGCATCAGCTGATTCAAAACCACTACTTAGCTTAGCATTGGGTGGTAGGTTTTCTATTGCAATAACCCCTGCAGCTGTGTTCATCGTTACTTCTCCTGAGCGAACCGCAACAGCCGTATTGAAAAATCCAGCATCCTCAACTACATTTTGAACCCCTTCCGTGGGAGACGCCGGAGAATAAAACAAGTCAGATGAGCGATAGGCCTGATTGGAAGAAGTTTGTCCGAGTTTACTATAGAAAACCCCACTCTGCACACTCCATCGTTTGTTGGTCTTGTACTCAACTGAAATTCCACCTCCTACGTTTAAATCTTCACTTGAATTGTCGTAGGTCATTGCGCTGGCATACTCTTTACTTTGCGAACTCTGACTAACAGCAAAACCCGGTGTTAACATAGCTCCAACCTGCCAACCTGCTGACTCTACATTCTGTTTGTTTGCTGCCAGCAAGCGCGCATTTTCCTCAACCATGGAAAGCTCTACCTGGCTTAACAACGACTCAGTTTGCAAATTTCTATTTGTTTCTGCTAATTGAGCTTGTTTCTTAAAAGAATCATCTAGCTCTACTCCGATTAACTGGAGGAGGCTAAATGATTTCGTTTCCTGTTTCCTGTTTCCGGAGTTTACAATTAGTCGTTCATCCTTTGAGACATCGGCGATTGCACTATAACTCGCCGCCGTATTTATACTCGCTTCGTCGTTGTTTGCGATCTGGGTCTTTTCATCTTTCTGGTCGGATTCTGCAAAGATCGGTGCCTCCTGGCTTAAAACCGGATCCTTCTCCTCGTTCAATTCATCCGTCGATTCAGCTCCAACAACTTCTTCCGCCTTGTTAAGCGGTTTGGACAACGGTTTTTCAACCGTCTCATTTTGCTCCGTTAAAATCGGAACATCCGTTTCATGCGGATGCTGCAACTGCCAACCTAACAAAAAGGCTAATAAAACAGCTGCTGCGATTCCTGCTCCTTTTAAGTAAAAGAAAATAGTGCGTCGTTTCGCCCCCGCCTGCTGCTCCTGAATCCGACTCCAAATATATGAAGGCGGCTCTTGTTCAAAATTCTCTAATTTCGAACGGAACAACTCATCCAATTGATCATTATTCTTTTTCATGCAGAATAATTATTTTCTGTTTCTCCAAAAACCTTCACCACTTTGTCCTTCAATATTCCTCTGGCACGCGCCAGATTCGACTTAGATGTTCCCACCGAGATTTTCATTTCGTCTGCTATTTCCTGATGATTCATGCCTTCAATAACATATAGGTTGAATACCATTCGATAACGTGGTGGCAATTCATTAATAATCTTTAGCAAATCCTTTGCTGACAATTCAGCAATGATATTATCATTTAGCTCAGGCTCATCATAAATCCCCATGTCTTCAACCGGGTGCATCAAATGATTTTTTCGGTAACGTTCTAAGGCAACATTTACCATTATTCGTCGCACCCAACCTTCAAACGCCCCCTCGTGCCTGAATGAACCAATTTTTTCAAAGACCTTTAAAAAGCCATCCTGCAAATTATCTTCTGCTTCAGTCTCATCTTTCGAATATCGCAGACATACCCCAAACATTTTTGGAGCCAGATACTGGTACAACCTGGCCTGTGCCTTCGTTTTACCAGCAGCACTATCGATAATAATCTGCTTGAGATCTTTCAAAACACTATCAATTGATTAAGATCAAAATTAACAGAATGCCCGCATAGTTTGCAATTAATTCCGTAATCCGTTCTAATTAATTTACTCTGACAACAGTCAAAATGGGTGATTTCAGTATGGTGATGGGTGAAACCACTGAAAGGTTGCGTAGTTTGTCAACTATTTTTTTGAAACTCAAACGCAACCTTTCCCACCCATCGTCAGTCTAGATTAACGTAAATCATTTCGAATAAATCATTAGAACGATGAAACACCTTATTCTTATTTGCGGCTTATTCTTGATTTCACCACTTCTAAATTCGTGCTCCGACTCAGGTTCGATTATTGTGGAAGATGGAGAAGTGACCAATATTGACTTGGATTTGAAATCGGAAGAGCTGATTGAAGCCGACAACGCTTTTGGACTTGACCTGTTTAAAGAGGTAAATGCAGAGTTGGATGAAGGCAAAAACCTCATGATTTCACCCTTGAGTATTTCGCTTGCACTGGCCATGGTATACAATGGAGCCGATGGCGACACCAAAAGCCAAATGGAAACCATGTTGCATAAAACAGGTTTTACGGCCGATCAGGTAAACACAGCTTACCAAACGTTGGTGGAGTCTTTAGCCGATCATGATCCGAAAGTAAAACTATCGATTGCAAACGCCATTTTTTACGATAAAGATTTCAGTGTAAAATCTGATTTCATTTCAACGAACCAAACGTATTACGATGCTGAGGTTGACGAATTGGATTTCAACAATTCATCTGCTACGCTCGACCGGGTAAATGGTTGGGTAAAAGATAAAACCAACAATAAGATTGAAAAAATAATCGATCAGGTTTCCCCCAATGATGTAATGTATTTGATGAATGCCATTTATTTTAAAGGTCAGTGGACCTACCAGTTTGAAAAAGACAATACAGCAGACCGTGCATTTTATACTGAAAACGGGAACGAATTACAAGTTCCAACGATGATGCTGGATGAGACAACATTAAACTATACCGGCACAAACCAATTTCAATTACTGGAATTACCTTACGGAGGCGAGAAATACAGCATGCTCATCCTTTTACCTACCGACGAATATTCGACCGATGATGTTATTGCAGAAATGAATCAGTCTAATTTGAATGATTTGCTTGAGAACTTGCACGAACGCAATTTAAAAGTATACTTGCCCAAGTTTGAATTTGCATACGCAAATAGCTTAGTTGACAACCTGAAAGCGTTAGGCATGAATGATGCGTTCTTCGCTTCTCTTTCTGACTTCTCAGGTATTTCGGACATTCCAGATTTATATATTTCGGAAGTAAAACATAAAAGCTATATTAAAGTCGACGAAGAGGGCACTGAGGCCGCAGCTGTTACAGGCGTAACCTTTGATTTGACTTCTGTTGGTCCGGAACCTGTTTTTGATGTCAACCGACCTTTTGTTTTCGCTATCCGCGAAAAAGATACGAACGCTATTTTATTTATGGGAAAAGTTAATAATCCGCTGCTTAATGAATAAACTAATCTATATCGCCTTGTTTGTTTTCCTACTTGGTTGTGAAGAACAAGCCACACCGGTTGATGATTTTAAATACAAGAGTATTTCTCAGTCAGAAACCAAAGATTATGTCGATCTGTATTTTTATAATTTCGATAGTCTGGAGAACGATCCGGTTACAATCAATGAAGTGCTGATTGAAGGCGACTTGCTCATTGTCAACTTAAGTTATAGTGGTGGTTGCGCTGAGCACGAATTCAATCTGGCTCGAATTCATCCTTCGTGTGGCACACCGCCTCTTCCTCCACCAACATTTCAACTCAAACACAATGCCAACGGCGATGCATGCGAAGCTTGGATCACAGACACCTTAGCCTTCAACATCAGCCGACTACAAGAAAGTGAAGACAGCCCGGTGACGATCAGCTTTTCAGCAAATGAACATAACGACGAATACTTTCAAACCAACTTAGATTACAGCTATGAATAAATTTAAAATACTGCTACTGGTATTCCCTTTTCTGATTTCTGCAGCTTGTATTCACGATGATGTGGCAGTTGACGATGATATTGTTGTCTTTTTTCAATTTGAGTATGTGAACCATGCCTGGGGATTTCAACATAACGGATTCATTATCGATCAGCAGGGCAATGTTTATGACTATGAGAAACCAGATGATTGGGTGTGGCCTGAAAATAACGAAATTAGCACAAGTGCTTTTGAAAGCAATCTTTCCAAAGCAGAAGGCCGGCTTGCCCAATTGGATGGAAGTGACATTAAAGAAATGACGAAGCTTGCAAAACAAGCAAGGTATGGAGATTTAACCGAACAGAAATCAGTGATGGCTGATGCCGGAGCTGAGGTTTATGCCATCTATACTGCTACTGTCGGCGACAATATATTAACAAGACATCTACTCCAACAACGCGGCGATGTTTACCAAAAAAATAAAACCAGCGCCTCCGACGAGATCACCGAATGGCTCATTGATTTTCGCGGGACGGACGGCTTCCCCGATGACAACTTTTAATAGTGAAACAGTATCAATTTCACCCCACACGTTCTAATTTAATCCAGACAAAACGGGCAGCTTTAAAGCTGCCCGTTTTTAGTTGTATTGTTTCCACTTAAAACATCGGATCCCATGGCGGAAGCATTTCAGCTTTTTCGCCATAAATACCCAATACTTTTTCGCTAATAAAATCTTTATGCACCACAATTCTGAACATGTATTCGTTAAACCATTCATCGGTAAAAGTGAGATACCCTTTTTCTCCGGTTTTTTCACCCCAACTATTTTCAAATTGCCATTTCAGCGGTTGCTCATCCTCATCTACTTCAACAGCTATCAGTGCCATTCCATGACTTGAACCACTTTCGCGACTTTGAATTCGCTGGGCTTTTGTCATAGAGAACGGAACATCATAAACCGCTTCGTAGTTAAAGTTATCAACGTCCAGCACTCCAAAATCACGACGCAACTGTTTGCCCACATCGCATGAGGCATACATGGCTTGATTGTTCTTGATCGATTCGATGCAGAATTCCTTAATCACATCATTTGGCAAATTCACATAGTGCCAATTTGCGCCTTCCTCAACATTACGATAATTTTCAATTTCAAAGTGCTTCCAGAACGGGCGAGTCGGGTCGTTCATTAACATCACATAATCGTTGAGTTTAACTTCTCCAAGCACTTCGTTCATGAACGATTTTGGCGTAAAATTACCTGCTTCAACAAGCTCGCCATCTTTGTTTTTGTAGCGATAGTTAAAAGTTACAGGAGGTTCGCCCAAATTGAGAGCCAACATCCGATAAACAACCGAAAGCATTTCTACTTTCCGATCTTCAATGGCTTGCTTGTTTTCACCGGCGCTTTTCAATTCTCGAAGTTCCAATGCCTGTTCGCGCAACTTACGCTTGAGTAGTTTTGTCATCCAGGCTGTATTCTCGCTCGAGTAGGTTTCCTCCATCGCTTCGCGCGGAACCATACCATACTTATTAGCCAAGTTTACAAAGTTGATCCACTGCCCGCCATCGTCAACCGGCGAACGAAAATACCAACGTACTTTCTCATCATCAATTTCCCGGTCAGCGGTCGCCACAATATTATTCAGAAACAAATTGGCTTTCTCGAACAAATCCCAGAAATAGAGGTAGTTTTCAGAAAACTCAAAAGAGCTAACTTTAAAATGAGATATCGCCATTGGACGAAAAACATTCAGCGAAGTAAACAGCCAGCAACGACCTGATTTTTTTTGGTTGGTTATTCCCGAGACATCAACCCGATAGGTGAAATAATGATCGGCCGAACCTTCATTTTCGCGACTCCAGGCTAATTGGGTAATTGGATTTGCCGATAATGCGTTTTGCATTCCGGTGGTATAGTTGTCTTTAACAAACGACGACCTGATTTTATCCAGGCTCTGTTGATCAACCGATTGGCTGACAGCAAACAATGGCAACATAAGGCCTATAAAAAATGTCCATTTCTTCATAAAACGTTATTCTAAAGTTTTCAGTTGTAAGGGCTCAAAATTATCAATAATTCACTAGCAAAAAAAAGACCTCGCAGAGGCCTTTCATTATTCAACATCAATATCTCATTTCAAAAGATGATAGGTTAACCCAATTGAAAAGGCCAGGTTCGATTTATCGTACAACTCTTTGTAAGTTCCTACTCCCGCATATTCAATTTCCTTAT
This sequence comes from Sunxiuqinia sp., assembly GCF_055140945.1. Classification (NCBI taxonomy): domain Bacteria; kingdom Pseudomonadati; phylum Bacteroidota; class Bacteroidia; order Marinilabiliales; family Prolixibacteraceae; genus Sunxiuqinia; species Sunxiuqinia sp. The sequence goes on along the minus strand of NZ_JBSQYS010000018.1, from coordinate 1,717 downwards.
AACCATTTTCGTAGACTGTGTTAAGCACACCCAAATCCATATCAAAAGCGTCACTTACTTTAAACTTTGCACCCAATCCAACAGAGTTCGAACTCAAGCTATAACTGATATCAGTCTGATACCCCCGACCTACACCGGTTTCAGAATGCATTACCCCGGCACTGATTGTGGTTACCTCGTTGAGTTGAAGCTCCAAACCTCCTGCCAGCTCATAGTAATTTTTCTCAATGTCATTTTCCTTTCCTGACCAGTCAGCAGCTTTGTCAAAATAATTACTGAACGATCCGGATAGTTTGAAATTATCCAGCAATTGATAGTCGATCCCTGCTGCCAAGATAGCCGGTATATCATTCCTAAACTTTTCCCCGTCAGGAAACTGTCCAGTCCCATCAATCTCGGTTTCATTTTCCATTTCTAAAGTTGTCCTAAATTCATACCGCATGCCAATATTTAACTTTTCTCCAGAATTTAAATTCAATCCTATTATTGGAGTAATCCCAAACCCTTTTTGCTGCACATCAACTTCCTTATTTGTTGTTAGTTGAGCATAGCCATCTTGACCTAGTGCGTCAAAAAAAGATGTAGCGGGAATAAACCCCCCATCGGGGTTAACGACCGGATGCTGAGGGTTAATCAAAATATTTTGTATGTGACCCTCATAATCATTTACAGCGTCTAAAAGTCGTCCTCCAGCGGAAATACTCATAAAATCACTGATTTCGTATGAACAGCCAAATTGAAAACCAAGAAAAACAGAACTGCCATTAAAAAAAAGATCGGCAGAATAATTTAAGGTTGGCACTCCCATTCCAGAAATAAGTGATGGTAGATTTGAAAATGGTATCTCAAAGGATGGCAAACCATTTTCATATTCTGCAGTACCTCCACCGGAATTAATTCCAAAACCAAACGAAAAAGCAAGTTTGTTAGTTTTATATGCTGCGAAAAGAGTCGGGAATACCGGAACAGTTACTCCTCCCTCATAGGTTTCATCATTTAACAGGGGATACTTATTTTCAATCGTGCGAGTTTGAAAAATACTTTGATTATTGAACGAAAAATGCCAGCCGTCGTTTAGCTTTACTAGTCCTGCCGGATTGAAGTAAACCGCATCGATATCGGTTGAGGCATTTCGGGAAAGCATCCTGATGTACTGCGCGCTTTGGTTCGCATTTGTTAAGATACCACCTGCCCATACTGATTGTATGAGCCCCAAAAAAACAACGGTTAGCAAAGTTGATTTTTTCATGCTCTTTTTTGTTTAAAGATTAGTATAGCAAACAAAAGTATACTATTTCATTTTTAAACAATGCATACCTGATGTAAAACAGCTTATCGAAAAATATCGATATTTTGATTCCTCCGTGCGAATAGAAATTTGTCGACATTACTTTAATAACAGATAAGATGAAAGCCAAACTAGTTTTAATTGTATCATCTACTGTTTAATTTCATTTGCTACATTCAGAAACAAAAAATCAGCACCCTGACAAGCAGTGTGCTGATTTTATATCGTAAGCAAGTAATTTTACATTTCTTCAAGCCGTGCATTTTTTACTGTGCCTAGCTTTTGGGCGAATAGAAAGCATCAGAACATATCTGAATACCATCTAAAGTAGGGTCTGCTGATTTTCTACACACCGTATGAGTTGGATATTGGAACCAGCAAAATGTTTTTATCAAATAATTCTAATCTCAGCAGGTTCTTGATGGCCGC